>CAMEWU010000051.1 GCA_945946715.1 uncultured Clostridium sp.
TAGTCAGGAATATATCATTCCGTACCAAAAAGGCAGAATTTCCGCCATTGAGCTCCAAGATGCACTGAACAAATTAGATGAAACATTAAATATCCGTATCTGGTACACGGATACCGACGGAACTCTCTTATTCGTATCCCGGTCTTCCAGCTACCAGGACCTGCCGGAAAATCTTTATGATTTAGATCGCAGCGGTACATTAACAGGAACATTTTCCCTGATTGGTACTTTCTATGATGTTTTCTCGGAAGAAATGCTGACTCTGGGAACCCCTGTGGACGGAATTAAATCTGCTAATGCCGGTGTTATTACTCTTCACACCCCCTTCAGCCAGATTTCTGATACCATGAAAAATATGTTTATTAATTTCTTTGTACCAATTTGTATTTTGATTATTTTATCCATGCTTCTGTTGCTCTATCTTTCTCGAAAAGTTCTGGCACCATTAAACCAACTGAGTCATGCTGCCAGAGAGTATGCTTCCGGTAACTTTGAAATCAAAACCGGCATCACCTCGAAAGATGAAATTGGGGAACTTGCCGCTAACTTAGAGTATATGGCATCTGAGTTAAATAAACTGGATGAATACCGCAAGGCATTCATTGCCAATATTTCTCATGATTTTCGTTCCCCTCTTACCTCCATCAAAGGATATATTGAGGCTATGCTGGATGGAACCATTCCAAAGGATAATCAGGAACGATATCTGAACATTGTGCTTTCCGAAACCCAACGGCTTACGAAACTAACCGCCAGCATGCTGGAACTGAACAAATCCGACTCTTATGGTCTGAAGTTGAATTTTATTAATTTTGATATTACAGAAATCATAGATTCAACCATTGATATTTTTGAAGGAACCTGTGCTCAACGGTATATCGTAATTCGAAAGAATATCCTGACTACCGATACCGTAGTCCGTGCTGACAAGACTAAGATTCAGCAGGTCATATACAATTTGGTAGATAATGCTATCAAGTTCAGCCCCCATGGTGCCACAATCACCATTACAGTCAGTGATGCCAACGAAAAAGTGTTTATATCCGTAAAGGATACCGGACGGGGAATCGAAAAAGAGAAGCAAACAAAGGTATGGGACCGTTTCTATAAAACAGATGCATCCAGAGGAAAAGATAAACAAGGTTCCGGACTAGGATTATCCATTATTCGGGAAATCATCCGTGCACATGAAGAAAATATTACCCTAACCAGTACACCGGGTGTGGGAAGTGAATTTACATTTTCACTTAAAAAAGGCAGGAATTAATCTCCTGCCTTTTACCATTCATAATGATGAAGCTGTCCCTGTAGCTGAAATTGTTGAAAATTCTGTTGCCGCATAGCTTCATAAGAAACAATCGCAACTGAATTTGCCAGATTCAGAGACCGAATATCCGGTAACATAGGTATCCGGATACAATCCGGTTTATGTTCTAACAAAATCTCCTCCGGAATTCCTGCACTTTCTTTTCCAAACATAATATAACAATTATCTTCATAAGTAACTTCTGTGTAAGTTTGTCTGGATTTTGTAGTAGCCATATAAATATGGGCACCGGGATTGCGGTTCATAAAATCATCAAAATCATCATAACGGGTAACATCTACCTGATACCAGTAATCCATACCTGCCCGCTTTATTTCCCGGTCTGTCAGGCGAAATCCCAACGGTTCAATCAAATGTAGTTTTGCTCCAATTGCCAGACAGGTTCTACCGATATTTCCAACATTTCCACCCTGTTCCGGCTCCAGTAATACAATATTTACCATGTTGTTCCTGCCTAATCCTGTTTTACACACAAATCTAATTCAACATAATCCTCATCGTTGATATAAATTGGAATGCACATATTTGCAATAGCTCCGGAAACTGTAAAATTCCCTTCACACATACTTGGTGGTGTAATATCAATTCCGATGTTTTTAACCGAAAATGCAGTAGAGGCATTACCCATAATCATATTTCCCAGCTCACAGATTGCACTGGTAGATATTTCATCCAACTGTGTTACCTCCATGAACATCATCTTAGAAGCAATTGCCAGTGCCACTTCTTTCTTAAATGCCAACATTACCTGTCCCTGCATCTCACCGGTTACACCAATCATAATTACAATAGAATCACTGGTAAATGTACTATTTCGAATATATGGTTTTCCCACACGAGGGGTCAAATTACATGTCTCTGTGATGACCTTTGTTGCTGCCATCAAAAATGTATTTACGTGTTCCGCATTGATTCTTGCCATGTCTTCCTCCTTTATCTTAAGTTACTAATAAAGTGTTTTATTCTTCCCATCGCTTCTTTTAATTCTTCAATGGAATATGCATATGAAATCCGTAAAAAACCTTCTCCGCAATCGCCAAATGCAGTACCCGGTACAACTGCTACCTTCTCTTCCATCAGCAATCTGGTTGCGAACTCCTCACTGGTCATCCCAAACTGTTTAATACATGGAAATACATAAAATGCTCCAAAAGGTTCAAAACACTCAATATCCATCTCACGGAATGTCTGCATTAAGAACTTACGACGTTGGTCATATGCCCGAACCATCATCTCAATATCTTTATCTCCATCCCGAACTGCATCAATGGCAGCATACTGGCTATTCGTTGGTGCACACATAATAGCAAATTGATGTATTTTGGTCATCTGTGTGCAAATAATTTCCGGTGCCAGTGCATAACCCAGCCGCCAGCCGGTCATTGCATATGCTTTGGAAAAACCATTAATTACAATGGTTCTATCCCGCATTCCCGGCAAGGATGCTATACTAACATGTTTATCTTTATAAGATAATTCTGCATATATTTCATCTGACATGACATATAAATCATGGTCAATAATAATCTTTGCAATTTTTTCCAAATCCTCCCGTTCCATAATGGCACCGGTTGGATTGTTTGGAAATGGAAGAATAACTACTTTCGTCTTTTCTGTAATAGCTGCCTCCAGCTCTTCCGGTGTCAGGCGGAATTCATTTTCTGCCTGTAAGGGAATTCGTACCGGCACACCGTCTGCCAGTTCTACACAAGGCAAATATGATACATAACAAGGCTCCGGAATAATGACCTCGTCACCCGGATCCAGCATGGCACGAAGCCCAATATCAATTCCTTCACTACCACCAACTGTAATCAGGCATTCCTTTGCCGGATCATAAGTCGCATGGAACTTTCTTGTATAATACTTACAGATTTCTTCTCGCAATTCCAATAAACCTGCATTGGAAGTATAGAAGGTCTTTCCTTTTTCCAAAGCATATATGCCTTCATCCCGCACATGCCATGGTGTATCAAAATCCGGTTCACCTACACCAAGGGAAATTGCATCCGGCATCTCATTTACAACATCAAAAAACTTACGAATACCCGAAGGTTTTATTTTAACTACTTTTTCTGATAATGGATTTCTCATGGCATTACAGCTAACCTTTCTACTTTAGTATTGTTTGTTAATTTAACTCCATGTTCCTTATACTTTTTCAGTACAAAATGAGTAGCAGTTCCAACAACTGCTTCCATTGGTGCTAATTTACTGGACACAAACAAGGAAACTTCTTTCATTGTCTTTCCCTTGATAATAACAGCAAAATCATAGGCACCGGACATCAGATATACTGTATCCACTTCCGGATAATTCGAAATGCGTTCTGCGATTTTATCAAATCCTTCTCCCCGTTGAGGAGTCACTTTCAACTCAATCAATGCTGTCACAAATTCATTATCTGTCTTATCCCAGTCAATAATAGATGTGTAACCACAGATGACTTTTTCCTTTTCTAATGCCGCCAGCTCCGCCGCCACTGCCTCTTCTGTTTCTCCTAACATCGCCGCAATATCCTTTGCCGTTAGTTTACAGTCTTCTTCAATTAGATTCAGGATTTTTGTTCTCATCTTGCTTACCCTCAATTCCTATAAATTTTATATAAATCGTCACCTTTGGGTGGCGTTAAATATCTGACATCATCATCATTTAATACTATTCTATCATTTTGACTTGTAGTCTGTCCAATCATTCTTGCAGAAATTCCACTCTGTTGTAACCGATTCAACACATTTTCTGCCTTTGCGGTAACAATTAGTACACTTCCGCCACTAAATGTCATATATGGATTCACATCAAAAAACTCACAAACTTCTATGGTCTCCTGATATATCGGAATCTCTTTCAAATGGACTTCCAGACCACAACCGGCACCTTCTCCCAACTCCCAGAGTGCCGCAAACACTCCTCCGGTTGAAATATCATGCATATAAGTGACATCTTCGAGTTGTAATGCTGAAACTACAGGATGCAACGACAACTGTTTCTTTAATGCCAATGCTCCTTCCAGATAACCGGCAGCATATCGGGTATTTAACTCATCCCATCGATCCAGCGCCAGCATGGCAGTTGCCTCTATTGCTGCTGTTCCTGCCATTAATATACTTTGACCAGCCTCAACTCTGCCAATAGATAATTCCGGTGTGTCCGGTTTGCGTATACCATATACTATAACTGTTATAACCGGACTGCGTAGTGTTTCTAACAATTCCGTATGTCCACCCAGATATTCCATATGATTCGCTACACATAAGGCAGAAAGGTTCTTGGTCATTTCCTTAATCCGGTCTTCTTTGCCTCTTGCAGGAAGCATCTCATTGACCATGATAGCGACCGGTTTCACACCACTTGTTTCCAGCTTATTACATGCTTTCCAGAATGCAAAGGTCTCTGTTTCTTTTTCTCCACAGGAAACGGTTGCCATAGCTGTTACTAATTGGCTTTCCCCATCCAGAGAAATGGCAGAATAATCCTGTCCGATTCCTGCTCCCTGAATCACACAAAGTCCTTGTGGAGGCAAATATTTCAAAACAGAACGTTTCTGTTGCACTTCAGTAATCTTACCAGCTTTCATAGCATCACCTGTTATTACATTGGTGGAGCCGGATTGGCAGGATCCACTGGTGGCACTTCAGGATTGGTAGTATCCGAAGGTGGAGTCTCCGAATTGGTAGTATCCGACGATCCCGGGTCTGCTGTTGTGTCTGCCGGTGGATTCTCACTGGATTCTGATGGTTCTGCCGGTGTCTCCGCTTCCGCAGGTGCCTCTTCCTCCGGCTTTCCTATCGTTACCCGTTCCGGCGATGCACTGTAGGAGCTGGTGTTAACCAGAATCGTATCCACTAATTCTCCATTTTCATATACATATTTCCACAGCTTTGCCCGATAACCGGTATGCGCTGTCTGGGTCACTTTCCGATAATCTGCCGGCTGGGATTCATCTACCGTCTCAATCGGGTCTCCTGCCGGAATCACTGAAACTATTTCATTCTTATATTCCACTGTACGATTATCATCCCGATATTCTTTTCCGTAAATTGATACGTGAAGCGTTCCGCTTGATGCATAAGCATAGATAAAAATTGGGTTGTCTGTATTATTCACAAACCGGAAATTCTTCGTTCCTTCATTCAGTGCTGCATCTGCTGATAACTGCACATAGCCCACTGCCATAGAATGAGGATACCGTTCTGTCACTTCCAGCTCCGCATTCAAAACTGCATTATATAAAGTAGTGGATACCTGGCAAATACCACCACCGATATCAGAAATTACCTCACCATTCAGATATGCACCGGCATAACTCCAGCCATTTTCTGTAGTAAATGGTACCAGATGTGCCATAGTATCAAATTCTTCTCCCGGGTATAATACAGAACCGTTAATTTTAGATGCCGCATTCATAATATTATTATTTCTTGATGCATCACTTAATGTATAACGAGTCTCAAAAGTACCAATTATATCCTTCACTTCCGCCAACTCATCTGTAGAATGCTCCGGCTTCAGTTCATTGGTTGCCACCTGTACCTTCAGAACCGTTTCTCCAGACCATGAATCAAGTGCCCGAAGCAGTTCCCCAATGGTCTCTTCTGCATTTAACTCTTTTCCATTGGTACCTTCAATCAGATTTAAACTTCCATCCTTATATTCCAACCCTGCATCTTTCGCAGGAACTATGTAATCAGATAATTCTTCATCCAGAAATTCAATGAGATAATCTTCATCCATCTTTAATTCTACTGATATCTCTTTATTATCTTTTGATATATCACTGATTTCTTTATATCGCTTTAAGATGTTACCACTTCTGCCATATGCGTAGGCTTCCTCAACTGCTGCGTCTACATCTGCTTTCAAAGAAAGCTCTGACATATCTAACGTACAATTTTCGTCTTCCAAATGAAATTGAACAGATATTTCATTCATATCATTGATATGCTCTTCATAACGTGCCTTTGCTTCCTCTTTGGTCAGTCCTCCAACAGCAATGGAATCCAAATAAATGCCTTCATAAATGGTTTCCCGGTCTTCTTCATTTGCCTGTACCGGATTCACCCATATCAGAATCGCAACTACCGCCAGACAAAGTAGTATAAAAACTCCTGAAACGTTCCATCTCGTTTTCTTATCCATCTTATCTATCCTCCACATTCATAACTTCCATTGTAACACATCTTCAAGTCATTTCAAGAATCTTGTACAAAATCTTTGGAATTTATATCATTTCATGTTATACTGTTAACACTGAAACACTTAAAAATGATTTTTTACAATCCTATCTCATCATGCTAGGAACAACAATACCAAGTACCATAGCAATCACGATAAGGATTACAATGATGGAAGAAATGATTTTCTTCGTCTTTTTATTATTAAAGTTGAACATATTAACACCTCTTTCTTGAAAGGAATCCTATTATGCCAATTCCTCTGATTGTTATCGTTGCAATTTTATGCCTGCTTCTAATGCACAATATCCAGCGTTCCAAGCGGATTGCCGAAGAACGTTCTTCCAACTTCTGGAAGACAGAAGCGAAGGCAGATACCACACGTAAACAGGATATTTCTGCTCTGGATTATATTAAACTTCCTGTGGAACATCTTCCTTTCGGAATTGATACCTCAAAGGAAGTACAGGAAGCAGAAGAAGTTCTCCATCGACTGGAGCAAACGCAGATGTTAAACTTAAATCAGTATACAAACACAGAGCTCAAACTAACTTATGGTGCTGCAAATCTTTCCTTTTTAACTGAATGTGATGAGCGCTTTACTCTGCTTGTCCGAACTCTCTATCAATGGTCATGTCTGCTTTTAGACCATGGTCATATGAAAGAAGCCATTCGGGTTGCGGAATATAGTGTTGAAATTGGCTCTGACATCTCCGGATGTTATTATATGCTGGCTGATTATTACCAGGCAGATGATAATCCGGAAGCCATGGAGCAATTGCGCCAGTCTGCCCAGCAGTTAACCGGCTTGCAAGCAGAACTCATCATGCAATATCTTAACAAATCCCCGAACTGATAGCAAGAGATTTTACGGACATCTTATCGATAAACTTCTTAAGATTTCCGCGTTTTATTCTGCTTCTCATATTCTTTGCATACAGACTGTAACGGACACTCACCGCATTTCGGTGACCTTGCCGTACAAATCGTTCTGCCATGGGTGATAATCTGAATGTTATACAGAATCCACTGTTCTTTCGGCAGTACTTTCATAAGCTCCTGTTCTACCACTACCGGATCATCGCTTTTGGATAATCCAAGCTTCTTGGATATTCGTTTTACATGAGTATCCACAACAATACTAGGGTCATGATAAATATTCCCCCGAATCACATTGGCTGTCTTTCGTCCCACACCATCTAACCGGGTCAGATCTTCAATATCACGTGGCACTTCACCATTGTATTCTTCTATCAGTTTCTTGGCACATGCTTTAATATTTTTCGCCTTATTCTTATAAAAACCGGTAGAATAAATATCCCGTTCTAATTCTTTTAACTCACAATTTGCAAATGCTTCCAGCGTTGGATACTTTACAAATAAATCCTTGGTTACCTGATTAACTCTGGCATCTGTACACTGTGCACTCAGCATGGTGGCAATCAAGAGCTGCCACGCATTTTCATGATTCAAATAGCATTTATACTCTGTGGTATATGTTTGATTTAGTATTTCAACAATTCGTGCTACACGTTCTTTTTGTGTCATAGTATATCCTCTTTTACTCTTTTGTTCTTTCTATTAACTAATCTGCTCTTGAAACTGTTCCTCCGATATGAAACTGGTTTCTGCTGTGGAATCCAGCGGATTCCTTTCTTCGTAATTATATAGCATATATCCCATTCTGTCCGGTTCCCGCCACGGTTCCAGATGCATTCTTACTCCGACAAGCCCGGAATTCTTAAAGTACTTCGCTATATCCTTTTTCAAATAATCATAGGACACCGCCCAGTCCGGCCGCTTTTTCAAATTTTCCCGCAGATATAAATCATGCAGTAACAGTCGGTCCAGCGTATCGGCTTCAAAACCTGTGGAATTCTCTCTAAACATGCTTTGAGCAAAATCCCGTAAAATATTATAGCGGTCTAACCGTTTCCATTGCAGTCCTTCATATCCATGCTGCTTATAATATTCGCCCAATTCTAAAAAAAAGTCAAATGCCGACTTCCGGAATTTCAGCAGATAATCCAGAGAATATAAAAACTGGCCGCTGTTATGATATACCTCCAACATTTCTTCTACCCGTTTCAGCTTACGCATATCCTCATAAGACATCCATCGGGTTGCCAGTATCTCATAAGGGGGCTCACCCATATAAATCATGCCAAACCGCTCGGCTTGAACCTCAATCTCCGACCCTTTTAATACCTTCAAAAATCCCAGTTGCAACTGCTCCGCTCCCATTGCATACGCCTGATTAAAAGACAGTCGAAACTGCTCCGGATTCTCATATGGCAGGCCTGCTATCAGATCCAAATGCTGATGAATATTTCCTTTACTATGGATCTGCTCCATATGATTACGGATTTTTTCTATATCCATATGACGTCTAATAGCATCAATCGTCTCCGGATTCGTACTTTGTAATCCGATTTCAAACTGTACCAAACCCTTACGCATTTTACCTAACAGCTCTATCTGAGCTCCGGTCAGCAAATCAGCGGATATTTCAAAATGAAAATTTGTCACTCCATTATCATGTTCCAGAATATACTTCCAGATTTCCATAGCACGTTCCGGATTACAGTTAAAGGTTCGGTCTATAAATTTCACCTGTGGAACTCTGTGTTCCAGAAAAAACTGCAACTCCTGTTTTACCAGGGACAGGCTGCGAAACCGCACTTTCTTATCAAGGGATGACAAGCAATAGGTACACCCAAACGGACAACCTCTACTGCTTTCATAATAGATAATTCGATGTTCAAATTCTTTTAAATCCTGATAAACAAAAGGTATTTCATCCATAGGAATCAAATCCACAGCAGCATGCACCACTGTTTCACCCTCCTGACGGTATATGATTCCATCAATCTGTTCTAAGGATTCTCCCTTTATCAGTTTATAGAAAACCCGTTCTCCTTCTCCAATTATCACAAGGTCTACAAAAGGATTTTCTTGTAAAAATATATCTCCGTGATAGGTTACTTCCGGACCGCCCACCCAGATTTTTAACTCCGGTTTAATGGCTTTTAAAGCCCGTCCTACACGGCATACCACTTCTATATTCCAGATATAGCAGGAAAATGCAATACAATCCCCTTCCATTTCATATAAACTGCCTATAATACTTTCTACAGTCTGATTAATGGTATACTCAGCGATTTGTATACAAATCTCCTGCTTTTCTTCCTCTCCGGTTTCCATGGATTCTGCCAGCCGCTTTTCTGCATATGCTTTCAAATCATAAACCGCCAGATTTGAATGTATGTACTTTGCATTGATTGCCGCTAACACAATCTTCATTTATTCAACCACTGCCTTTCCTGCCAGATAATTAATAAACTGCTGGGCAGTCCGCCCTGAGATTCCTCCATGGCTTAATTCCCACTTATTGGCTTCTGCACACAATTCTTCCTCACTCAAATGAATATTGTCATACCGTTTTGCCAATTCCTTAACAATCTCAAAATACTCTTTCTGACTTGGTCTGGAGAAGCTGATTGTAACACCAAATCGATTGACAAGGGATAGCTTTTCCTGCATAGTATCTGAACGATGCAATTCTCCACCATTTCCATGCTCCAAATCATCCCGGTCATTCCATGTTTCCTTAATCAGATGTCTCCGGTTCGAAGTTGCATAAATCAGGACATTATCCGGCTTTGTTTCCACACCACCTTCAATAACTGCTTTCAGAAACTTATACTCAATCTCAAATTCTTCAAATGATAAATCATCCATATAGATAATAAATCGATAATTCCGGTTCTTAATCTGTGCAATAATTGTAGATAAATCCTGGAACTGATGCTTATAGATTTCAATCATCCGCAGTCCCTGATCATAATACTCATTGATAATTGCTTTAATACTTGTAGACTTTCCCGTACCGCTGTCACCGAACAGCAATACATTATTGGCACTCCGTCCCTGTACAAAGGCTTCTGTATTCTCAACCAGCTTTTTCTTCTGAATTTCATATCCAATCAAATCATCCAGCATTACATCATCTGTATTATTAATCGGACAGAACTCTACCCCATTTTCCAGATGTCGGATTCGAAATGCCTTATTCAACCCGAACATTCCCACTCCATATGCCCGATAGAATTCAGTAACTATGGCAAAAATATCATTTTCATCCTTTGCTTCCTCAATCTTCCGGCTAATCTCCTGAACCTTCTCACTTACATTCTTATTGTACATCCGTTCCTTTTTCACGATTGCCTTATAATTGGAAATGGTAGAAAAACAATCAATCCCTAATGCCTGTTCAATTGGGCTAAAATCAAAATCAAACAGTGCCTTAAATATCTTAAAATCACTTTTGGCAAACTGATTTACCGTTCCGTCATTTGCTCCTACCTTCTCACAAGTAATACTAAATGAATTCTCATTTGTAATCAGAATAAATGCCAGATAATTATGCCACAGGTTTGTATCGAAACCATAGCTGGTGGAAAGATCCAGAAGGCGTTTCATTTCCACATAAATTCTTGTAGTTAAATCCGCCTGATTGGTTGTTCCTTCGTCAAAATCCTCAAAAATCTTTGCCAACCGGAATAAAATACTGTCTTCTCCCAAATCCCGATACAAGATTAATTTCGATACTTCCTGATACATATCCGTCATTCCTTTCTTTTCCTTCAATTATGTTCGTTATACTCTTTTTTCTTCCGAATGTAAAGCAACGCCGTCTTTAGTCTTCCATAGGATGAACAATTTTCCGATTCACCTGAATAAGAAAGATGATTGTCAACGTCAATGAGAATATTTCAGCAATAGGAAATGCCCACCAAACCAGATTCACATCTCCACTTAATGAAAACAGATACGCTACCGGCACCAGTACCAAAAGCTGACGGACAATAGACACCACCATACTCAGAAATCCTTTTCCAAATGCCTGAAAAATCGATAAGCCCGCAATACAAAAACCTGCAAACACAAAACTAATACTGATAATCCGGATTGCCGGTATTCCCAACTTCAGCATATCTGCAGATGCATCGAATATCCCAAGCAATTGCCCCGGAAATACCTGCATAATAATCAAACCTATCACCATAATTCCTACTGCATAGAAAATACCATACCGCATAGCCTGTTGAAGCCGTTTTTTCTTTCTTGCACCATAATTATAAGAAATAATCGGTATCATTCCGTTATTTAATCCAAATACAGGCATAAAGATAAAGCTTTGAATCTTAAAATATGCCCCAAAGACTGCTGCTGCCGTTGAGGTAAATTTCATCAGAATATTATTCATACAGAAATTCATAACGGAACCTACGGAAGCCATAATAATAGATGGAATTCCCACTTTATAGATTTTACCTATAATACTTCCGTCAGGATGAAATACCTCCCTCAGGCTCAGGGTTAATTCTTTATTCACCTTCAAATTCAAAAACAATGCCAGACAAGCCGCACAGCATTGACCAATTATAGTTGCCAGTGCTGCCCCTTTTACCCCCAGTGCCGGACATCCAAAATAACCGAAAATCATAATCGGGTCCAAAATAATATTAATCACTGCACCTGTAATCTGTGTAATCATAGAATAAACGGTTTTTCCTGTACACTGTAACAAACGTTCAAAAATAAACTGAGCAAATATTCCAAAACACAAACAACCACAAAGAGACAGA
>CAMEWU010000052.1 GCA_945946715.1 uncultured Clostridium sp.
TTTAATTCTAATGAATGAATATGCATATTGGTTTCCTATTTTTTTATTTTTATAGTCTGATTCATAAATGTTACTTCATCACCATCATAAAGTTTTCTGCCTCTTCTGGTATCTACTTCTCCATTAACAGTTACTTCTCCATTTTGAATTACTTCTTTTGCAGTAACACCGGAATCTACAAGTCCTGCTGCTTTTAATGCTTGTCCTAATTTAATAAATTCATCTCTTAAATGTATGACTTCCATATGGGTCTCCTTATACATTTGCTGTACTGATATTAACAGGAAGAACTACATAACGATAACTTTCATTTTCATCCTTTATGTAGCATGGTGCTTTCTGATTAATGAAATAAATACTTACTTCTTCATCATCAATGACACGAAGTGCATCCATTAACAATTTTGGATTGAATCCAATAATTAAATCTTTTCCTTCTTTTTTAATATCCAGTTCTTCATTCATGGAACCTATGGCAGAATCAATTTTCAAATATATATTATCATTGTTAATATTTATAATAATAGGCTTTTTATCTGATTCCTTAATTAACAAAGAAGCTCTGTCAATACAATCTAAAAATTCTTTTTTATTAATATTAATTTTAGTTTCATAGTCGTTGGTTAACATCTGATTTATCTTGTAATATTCACCTTCTAACAGACGGGATACTACTTTTGTTTCATCAAATTCAAATAAAATATGCTTATCAGTGAAATAAATATCAACAAAATCTTCTACTCCACCTGCTAATATCTTACTTACTTCGTTTAAAGTTTTTCCGGGAACAACAACTTTAATCAATTCATGCTGTTCTTTTAAAGGTACATTTCGGATAGAAATCCGATGGCCGTCTAAGGAAACTATTTTTAAATTATTTCCTTCAATTTCAAATAACTCACCACTCATTAATTTTGTACTTTCATTTTCAACTGTAGAAAAGATAGTTTGTCTTATTACTTCTTTTACTGTAAATTGTGATAAACTAATTCCTTTACTCCGTTCTACTTCCGGAAGTAAAGAAAAGTCATCCCCTGATTTACCGGAAATAGTAAATTTTGATTTTTCACAACGAATGGTAGCCTGATAATTTTCATTTGTTTCAATTGTAATTTCACTATCCGGTAATTTACGAATAATTTCAAAAAACAATTTTGCATCAATTGCGATTTTGCCGGATTCCAATATTGTTCCATCTACATAAGTTTCAATTCCTAATTCCATATCTGTTGCTGTCAATTTAATATTGTCTTCTGATTCAATCAGGATACATTCCAGAATAGGAAGCGTTGTTTTGTTGGAAACTGCTTTCATAACAGTGTTTACAGAAGAAAGTAATACAGATTTAGAACATGCGATTTTCATAATGTGAAAAACTCCTTTCCCCCCAGAGGGGTTAAACATAATAATTAATATTTAAATTATATTTAATAGTATTCTTAGTAGGGGCTGTGGAAATGTTAATAACCAATCAGAACCCTTAAAAATAGAACCTTCCTGTTATTGAAAAATAATGTTAATAGTTATTTTTTTATGTTAATAATCTATAAGTTACTAACAACAGAAAAAAACAGTTAAAATAATAATGCAATGAATAAAATAGTTATACACAAAGAATAATCATTCATTCACAACTCATTCACAAAATTTCTACATCCTTAAGAAGGTATAATTTTTTTCTTAATTGTCTCAATGGTGGAAACCAGGTTTGGATTTGACTGCATATTTAATTTAATTTTATCAATGGCATGCATAACAGTAGAATGGTCTTTACCACCAAAATAATCACCAATTGCTTCCAGAGATTTTTCAGTCATGACACGGCATAAATACATGGAAATTTGTCTTGCCTGTGCGATGTCTGCACTTCTTCTGGAAGAAAGAATATCTTCTTTTGAAATGCCAAGATGTTCACTTACTACATCTGTAATTAAGGAAGGTGTGATTTCCCGGTTTGTATTTTTGGAAATTAAATCTTTTAATGTCTCTTCTGCAAAAGAAACAGTAATTGGTTGTTTGTCCAATTTTGAAAAAACATTAATTTTATTCAATGCACCTTCCAGTTCACGAATATTAGATACAATATGAGTGGCAATATACTGTATAACATCATCCGGAATCAAAATATGATCCTGTTCGGCCCGCTTTCTTAAAATAGCCATACGGGTTTCATAATCCGGAGACTGAATATCAACCGGCAGACCCCATTCCAAACGGGATTTAATACGATCTTCCAGATTTTCAATTTCCTTTGGTGCTTTATCAGAGGAAATAACAATCTGTTTTCCTGCTTCATGTAGAACATTAAAGGTATGGAAAAATTCTTGCTGAGTTGATTCTTTTCCAATGATAAACTGAATATCATCCAAAAGTAATAAGTCAATATTTCTATATTTATTTCGAAATTCTTCTGTTTTATTTTTCTTTAATGCTTCGATTAATTCATTGGTAAAGGTTTCACTGGTTACATATAAAACCTTTGCATTCTTATTATGCTGTAATACATAATGACCAACAGAATGCATAAGATGTGTTTTTCCAAGACCAACACCACCGTATAAAAATAATGGATTAAATGCCTGTGCCGGTGCTTCAGCAACTGCTACACAAGCAGCATGTGCATGACGATTATTATCACCAACTACAAAGGTGTCAAAGGTATATCTTGGATTCAAATTACTTGCTTCCATATTATACTCTACATAAGTATCAGAAGAAGCAGAAGGAGTAGAATCCTGTTCAATATCATCCGGAGAGGAAATTAAACGAATATCAAAGTCTTCATTCATAACAATTTGAATGGATGCTTTGATAAACATGTCATACATTTTTGTTTTTAAAAATTCAATTCCTCTTTGTCCAAGTGTATCGTCTGCCAATAGATAAATGGTGTGGTCTTTAACTTCATAGATTTTAAGTGGACGAATCCATGTATTGATAGTAATAGGTGCAACACCATGCTCTAATTGAATGGAATATAAAATTTTTTCCCAGTTTTCTTCAATCTTCTCTTTCATAAAAGAAAACGACCTTTCAATCTATTTTAATAATCAAATAAGTAAAAATGCGGGCAAAAAGACCCATATATAATATATAACAAATTAAGATTTTTCGCAAGGAAAAGGGGAATATTTCCGAAAACGTTTAACATAATATGGAACCATAAAAAATGTAAAAATTTGGAATTCACAATAATTATACTTGAAAATACGATAAAAAACAAGAAAATGAAAAATAAATCCACAGAATAAATACAGGTTTTCCACAGGTTATGCACAAAATGTGAATAACATTATGTTAATCGAAAAATAAAATTTACGAAAAAATTACTTCTATATTTAAATTAATTCTTGACTGTTGAAACTGTTTTCCATATAATGAATTAGGTGTTTTTTCAAAAAAGCCATATGGAAAAAAATAAGGATAGTTAAATATAGATTTAACTAACATTTGAAGGAGGTGTATGGAAATGAAAATGACATTTCAGCCAAAGAAGAAATCTCATGCGAGAGTTCATGGTTTTAGAAAAAGAATGAGTACAGCAAATGGCAGAAAAGTATTGTCTGCCAGAAGAGCAAAAGGTAGAAAACAATTATCAGCATAATTCGCACAACAAGCGAGCAAAACATAATCTCACAGTTTTCGCTGTGAGATTCTTTGTATAAGGAAAGAATATGAAACACTACAATTCTTTGAAAAACAGAAAAGAATTTGGAAACGTATATCAGTGCGGCAAATCATTTGCCAATAAGTATTTGGTGATGTACGTCTTGGAGAAAGACGATAAAGAGAATCGACTGGGTATTTCTGTAAGTAAGAAAGTAGGAAACAGTGTAGTTCGGCATCGTACAACAAGATTGATAAGAGAATGTTATCGTTTGCATCAGATGGATTTGAAAGCAGGGTATGATATTGTTGTAGTTGCCAGAGTAAATGTAAAAGGATGTAACTACTGGGATGTAGAAAAAGCATTTCTGCACCTGGCAAAGCTTCATCATATATTATTATAATTTCTTGAAAGAGAAGATGATGGTCATGAAAAAAATATGTTTGAAGTTGATTCGATTTTATCAGATTTATTTGTCACCCTTAAAGGGTCATGGAACTTGCAAATTTTATCCGACATGTTCCCAATATGCAATAGAAGCAATTCAAAAATATGGCTTAGGAAAAGGCATCTTATTAGCAATTTGGCGAATACTTCGGTGTAACCCGTTCTCCAAGGGTGGATATGATCCGGTTCCATAAAAAAAGGAGGTTAATATGGTTTTTTTAACTGCACAAGGAGGCATTTTAGGTCCCTTTTGTTGGCTGTTAGGAAAGATTTTGAATTTGATTTATGAAGGCTTATCAGCAATCGGAATCAATAATCTGGCACTTTGTATCATTGTATTTACAATTGTTGTAAAGTTGATTTTATTACCATTTACATTAAAACAGCAGAAAGGTGCTAAAATCAATCAGTACATTCAGCCGGAACTTTTGAAAATTCAGAAAAAGTATAAGAATAAAACAGATCAGGATTCCATGCTGAAGCAACAGCAGGAAACCCAGGAAGTATATAGAAAGTATGGCACGAGTATGACAAATGGCTGCCTGTTATCTTTTATACAGCTTCCAATTATTTATGCATTATATCGGGTAATTTACAATATTCCTGCTTATGTACCGGCAATCCGGGAATTATATGTACCAATTGCAGAACAGATTCGTAAGGTGGAAGGTTTTGCTACAACCCTTTCTACATTTGTAACTGATAATAAAATTAGTACGGCTGGAAAAGCAATTAAAACATTATCAAATCTGGATGTAAATGCAGTAACAGATAATAACGTTATTGATGTTATTTCTCAGTTTAGTATGACTCAGTGGGAAACCTTTGAGAAATTGTTTACCAATAATACAGATTTGGTAAATATCATTTCAACAAATGTTCCACAAATTAATGATTTGAATCAGTTTATATTAGGTATTAACATTTCCGAAGCACCAGGCTGGAAATTAAGCTGGGCATTGATTATTCCTATTTCAGCAGCTTTGTTCCAGTTTTTAAGCTCTAAGGTTATGCAGACACCACAGCAGACGGATACCAGTGATCCAACGGCAGCTCAGTCAGCAGCTATGATGAAATCCATGACATATACCATGCCAATTATGTCATTATTTTTCTGTGTTACCTTGCCGGCTGGTATTGGTTTATACTGGACAATGAGTGCATTAATCAGTTTTTTAATTCAGTTGGGAATTAATTTATATTACGATAAGATTGCTGACATGGATAAAATTCTGGAAAAGCAGATGGAAAAAGCAAAAAAGAGTAAAAAGAAAAATAGAAAATCATTTATGGAAAAAATGATGGAAGCTGCAGGTGCTGCGGAAGAAACAAATAGTTCTACCAACAGCGTTGCAGGCACAAACTTAAAGAATTATAGTAGTACATCTTCTGATAATAATGGTTCTGTTGGATACCGGAAAGGTAGTATTGCGTCAAAGGCAAATATTATGCAACAGTATAATACCAATCAGAAGAATAAGGAGGAATAGAGATGGAATTTATCGAATTTAAGGGAAAGACCGTTGATGATGCAATTACTGAAGCTACTATCCAGTTTGGCGTTACCAGTGAGGAACTGGTATATGAAGTAATTGATAAAGGTAGTACAGGTATTTTAGGTTTTATCAATACAAAACCGGCAATTATCCGTGCAAAGAAAAAGGAAACCTTTGAAGATATTATTTTAGAATTTTTAGAAAATCTGTTCCGGATTATGGGTGTTGAAACAGTAGTTGATATTACCTATAATGAAGAAGAAAAGACTATGGATATTAATCTGACTGGTCCGGAAATGGGTGTCTTAATTGGTAAAAGAGGACAAACCCTGGATGCTTTGCAGAAAATTGTGCAGTCTGTTGTAAATAAGCATAGTGAAGAGTTTATTCGTGTAAAGCTGGACACAGAAAATTATCGGGCAAGAAGAAGAGATACTTTGGAAAATCTGGCAAAGAATATTGCTTATAAAGTAAAGCGGACAAAGAAATCTGTTGTATTGGAACCAATGAATCCATATGAAAGACGGATTATACATTCTGCTCTTCAAAATGATAAATATGTAAGTACCAGAAGTGAAGGGGAAGAACCTTTCAGACGGGTTGTTATTTATTATAATCGGGCAAAATAAGCAAAAGCATACTTGAGATGAAAGGGCAAATGCAAAATAAGGTACACTGCTTATTTTGCTAAGCCCTTTTTCTTTGAAGAAAGATAGAAAGGAGGAATAATATGTTTCAGAAAGATACAATTGCAGCAATTGCAACCGGAATGACCAATGCAGGGATTGGAATTATCAGAATAAGCGGGACAGAGGCAATTGAAATAGCGGACCGTGTATTTCAAGCAAAAAATCCAAATAAAGTGTTAAAAAGTACGCCTAGTTATTCTGCTTTATTTGGCAATATCTGTGATGGTGATTGTGTGTTGGATGAGGCGATTTGCCTGGTAATGCGTGGACCTAATTCTTATACCACGGAAGATGTAGTAGAAATACAGTGTCATGGTGGTATGATTGTGCTTCAAAAGATACTGGAACTGGTGATTCGTTCCGGTGCCAGACCGGCAGAACCGGGAGAATTTACAAAGCGGGCTTTTTTAGGTGGTAGGATTGATTTTGCCCAGGCAGAATCTGTCATGGACATGATACATGCAAAAAATGAATTAGCAGCTCGTTCCTCCGTTATGCAGTTAAAAGGTAAATTATCAGATAAGATAAAAGAATTACGCAGCATGATATTGAATCACGTAGCATATATCGAATCTGCATTAGATGATCCGGAAAATTATAGTCTGGATGGATACAGTGATGAATTAGAGAAACAGGTTAAGCAAACCATACAGCAGATAGAAGGATTACTGGCAACAGCAGAGGAAGGGAAAATGATTAAAGAAGGAATTCGGACGGTAATCCTTGGAAAACCAAATGCAGGAAAGTCTTCCTTATTAAATCAGTTGTTAGGGGAAGAGCGGGCAATTGTAACAGAAATTGCAGGAACAACTAGGGATACTCTGGAAGAAGATGTAGTTATTCAAGGTATTCCTTTGAGAATTATTGATACAGCCGGCATCCATGATACGGTGGATATTGTGGAACAAATGGGTGTGGATAAAGCGAAAAACTCTGTAAAAGATGCTGACTTGATTTTGTATATGGTAGATGGAACAAGACCTTTTGATGCTGATGATATGGAGATTATTTCCTTATTAGAGAATCAAAAAGTAATAACAATTATTAATAAAACGGATATGCAGCAGGTTGTGGATAAAGAGTGGATAACTTCTCAAATTCATGCACCCATTGTGGAACTCTCAGCAAAAACAGGAGATGGGATGCAAGAGTTGTATGAATGCTTGAAGAATCTATTTTTCCATGGTAAGCTGACCATGAATGATGAGGTATATATAACAAACCTTCGTCATAAGCAGGCATTGATGGAGACTATGGATAGTTTAAACCGAGTATTGGAAAGTATTAGTGAGCAGATGCCGGAAGACTTTTTAACCATTGATTTGATGGCAGCCTATGAGCAATTAGGTGCCATTATTGGAGAAACATTAGATGATGATTTGGCAAATGAAATATTCAGTAAATTCTGTATGGGAAAATAGGAAGGATGCGAAATAGTATGCCACAGGTAGAGGAAACCTATGATATTGTTGTTGTTGGAGCAGGACATGCCGGTTGTGAAGCAGCTTTGGCAGCAGCAAGGATGGGATTGGAAACAATTATATTTACAGTTAGTATGGATAGTGTTGCAATGATGCCATGTAATCCTAATGTTGGTGGAAGTTCAAAAGGGCATCTGGTACGGGAGATAGATGCTTTAGGTGGAGAAATAGGAAAGAACATCGATAAGACCTACATTCAATCTAAAATGTTGAATGAGTCAAAAGGCCCGGCAGTACATTCTTTGCGTGCGCAAGCAGATAAAGCGGAATATTCCAGATCCATGCGTATGACACTGGAACGGACGGAACATCTGACTTTACGGCAGGCAGAGGTTTCTGAAATACTTGCAGAGGGAGACAAGATTACCGGGGTAAGAACTTTTTCCGGAGGAATTTACCATGCAAAAGCTGTAATTCTATGTACAGGGGTATATTTAAAGGCACGTTGTATTTATGGGGATGTAAGTTATCCAACCGGACCAAACGGGCTGCAAGCTGCAAATCATTTAACAGAATCTCTGTTAAAGCTTGGAATAGCAGTGCGCCGGTTTAAGACAGGAACACCGGCACGAATTGATAAGAGAAGTATTGATTTCTCAAAGATGGCAGAGCAGAAGGGAGATGAACGGATTGTACCATTTTCCTTTACCAATACAGAGGAGGATATTAAGAGAGAACAGGTATCTTGTTGGCTCACATATACAAATGAAAATACCCACAATATTATAAGAGCGAATATTGACCGTTCACCTCTGTTTTCCGGAGCAATTGAAGGAACCGGTCCACGGTATTGTCCTTCCATTGAAGATAAAGTAATGAAATTTCCTGATAAAGACCGGCATCAAGTGTTCATTGAACCGGAAGGAGAATATACCAATGAAATGTATGTTGGAGGAATGTCCAGCTCTTTGCCGGAAGATGTTCAATACGCCATGTATCGTAGTGTTCCAGGGTTGGAGCATGCAAAAATTGTACGAAATGCTTATGCAATCGAATATGATTGTATCGATGCTACTCAATTAAAACCATCTTTAGAATTTCAGGCGTTTCAGGGATTATTTGCAGCAGGACAGTTTAATGGTAGTTCTGGTTATGAAGAAGCAGCTGCCCAGGGATTTATGGCCGGTGTAAATGCGGCAAGAAAACTGCAGGGGAAAGAGCCTGTTATCTTGGACCGTTCTCAGGCGTATATTGGAGTACTGATTGATGACCTTGTAACAAAGGAAACAGCAGAACCATATCGAATGATGACTTCCAGAGCAGAGTATCGGTTGCTATTACGTCAGGACAATGCGGATTTACGCTTAACGGATATCGGTTATGAAATCGGGCTAATTGATGAGGAGCGATATGCAAAGTTTTGTGATAAACGAGCAACCATTGAAAGTGAGATACAGCGACTGGAATCTATTACAGTTGGTGCAAATAAAGAGATGCAAAGCTTTTTAGAAAGTGTAGGAAGTACACCGTTGAAGACAGGTTCTACTTTGGCAGACCTGATTCGCAGACCGGAATTAAATTATGAAATGATAGCTCCGGTTGATAAAGAGCGTCAACCGTTATCCACAGATGTGATTGAACAGGTTACTATTAATTTGAAATATGAAGGATATATTAAACGGCAAAAACAGCAGGTAGAACATTTTAAGAAACTGGAAAAGCGGTTGATTCCATCTAACATTAATTATGATGATGTTAGTAATTTACGGAAAGAAGCAAGACAAAAATTAAAAGCAGTACAACCGGCTTCTGTGGGTCAGGCTTCTCGTATTTCCGGAGTATCTCCGGCAGATATTTCTGTGCTTTTGATTTATCTGGAAAAGGAGAAAATGCTTAAAAATTCGTGAATCATGAAAACAAAGGCTATGGGTTAGGAGAATTGCATGATAGAACTACAACAAAAAGCAAAGGAATTGAATATTTGCTTATCTGATTTGCAAATAGAACAGTTTCAGATATATTATGAAATGCTGATTGAAAAGAATAAAGTAATGAATTTAACTGCAATTACAGAATATGAGGAAGTGATAAATAAGCATTTTCTGGATAGCATTCTTTTAGGTGCAGTTATGGATTTGAATAAGGATTATTCTGTGATTGATGTAGGAACCGGTGCAGGTTTTCCCGGTATACCATTAAAAATCGTGTATCCACAGCTTCAAGTGACTCTGTTAGATTCCTTGAATAAGCGGGTGACTTTCTTAAATGAAGTAATTGATGCATTGAAACTGGAGGGGATTAAAGGAATACATGCCCGGGCAGAAGAAGCCGGACGAAAACCGGAATACAGAGAAGCTTTCGATATTTGTGTATCTCGTGCAGTTGCCAATCTGTCAACCTTAAGTGAGTACTGTTTACCACTTGTAAAACAATCAGGGTATTTTATCTCTTATAAATCAGCAGAGATACAGGAAGAATTACAGCAATCTCAAAAAGCAGTTAACATACTGGGAGGTAAGATTCGGAACGTGGAAGCGTTATCTATTCCGGATACAGAAATTCTGCGTCAGTTTGTTATCATTGAAAAGACAAAACATACACCGAAAGCATATCCACGAAAAGCAGGAATTGCTTCTAAGAATCCGTTATCTCAAGGATAATAACAGTAGGGAATAGATATATGATATGTTATCATAGTGATATGTTGTGATAGTTTAAAAACGAAAAAACACTGAGATTCAGTGTTTTTTTCGTTTTTCCCTACGCTTTTCTCTTAATTCTGCCTGCCGGATACGAATAGCTTCTACTTCTGATTTTGTTATAGGCATTACTTTTTTAATAGCAAATATTTTTCCGGAATTTGATGTTTTTATTTTTATTATCCCTTTTTGGTAACCATGATACCAACAGCGTCCGACGCTTACAAATGATGTCTGATTATAGGAAAACCACTTAATCTTCTTGGATATTTTTTTCCTGCATTTGTAACAGCGGAAGGTTATAATATCTTTATCTTCCATTATTTCGCTACGCTGATCAAAACCACGAGTAATATGTTCAGAGTAACCACGATGAAATGCATAGACTTCACTTTCTTTGTCTTTTGGTTCGTGGTAATAATCGTATGTATACTGGTCATGAAGATTCTTTTTCGACAAATTCTGAAATACCTGTGCTGTATATCGGGCATCATTAATTGCAGTATGAAAATCTTCATTTATTGGAAGATTCAATGCAGCTACGGCTTTTTCTAATTTACAGGCTCCTAAGTCTTCATAATATTCAGCAAAAATAGATTGAATATTGTAGTATTTGAATGGCTGGGTAAATTTGTTCATATAGTAATAGTCCATATTTTTTTGAAGTTGAACTAAATCACCGGTTCCCCATGTTCCAAATACATAATCAGAACCACACCATTTCATGAATTCTCTGCAAACCATGTCAAACGGTTTGCCTGTTCGTAAATACTCTTCATCATAATTCAACATTTGCCGGACATGGTTATGTAGGTACTTATAAATCCGGGGTTTTACAATACGACTGAATTCATCTACAATTTCAAAATCATCATTTAATTTAACGGCTCCGATTTCAATTATTTCAAACGGAATTCTTGGATTTTCAAATTCAGGACCTCTTGGACACTGATTCCATTCCAAATCAAAGATAATATAATTCATATCTGCTTGCTGGTACTAGGTTCGTAATTAAGAAGGCATTCTGGTTACTTTTGAATTGTTAACTTCACCTTCTAAAGACTGGTGAATCTTATGTAAGGTTTCATTTGCCTCTGTTGTAGCAAGCCGATTATCTCCGGATAACTGAACAACCTGTTTGGTGATTCGGTCATTGCTGTTTACAACACGTACCATATTCTCCTGATTCTTTTTCATGATGAGCTTTGTACAAAGCTTTTGTTGTTCGATTAGTTCATTATTCAAGCGGATATTATCTGCTTTTAATTCTGCAACCGTTTCAATTAGTTCTTCCATTCTCTGATTCATAGAAAGCTCTTCCCGTTTTGCTACAGAATAAAGACCTTTTTCCACTTTTGTTAATTCGTTCTGTTTATCTAATGAACGATTTGCAATTTCATCTACCTTGCGGATGATACTGTCAACTAAGAAATATGTATCAGTAACAACAATCAGACCAAAAGCAATAATCAGTTCCAATCGTTCCGGCATGGTTGCAATTAAATAGATCATAGTCATTAAGGCTGCCATCATTGCAACAGAACTTATTAATAAATTAGTTTTTATTTTTTTT
>CAMEWU010000053.1 GCA_945946715.1 uncultured Clostridium sp.
TAAGAATCACATATTACTCTAAAATCCTTGTCCCTCGTTCGCCGGTTAATACCTTTCGAAATATAATGATTCTCCTTGTCCTGATACATTCTCTTATCCGCAAGTTTTTCAAAATCCTCCAGACGCATCTCTGCATTCTCTTGTCCAACACAAAAACCAATAGAAATACTGACAGAATAGTTTTCATTATTACAAGCCGCAGCCTCATCTTTTATTTTTTGTTTGATTGCATAAGGATCCGCTTCAGCATCCGTAATAATCGCCGAAAACTCATCTCCACCCACACGATAACATTCTCCCATAGTTCCAATGACGCGCAGAATGCACTGTGCTGCATCATAAATCATGGCATCTCCTGCATCATGTCCCTTCGAATCATTGACATTTTTCAAACCATCCAAGTCCATCGCAAAAAAGATCAGATTTTCCGGCCAATTTCCTTTCTTCTTCATTTCTGATATCCGATATTCATAAGCGAAACGGTTGAACAGTCCGGTAAGAGGATCAATCTCCGTCATCTTTTTCATCAGCTGCGTATAATTATAATTATCCGTAATATCGCTTAAGGTAAGGATATGCCCCCTGTCCTTACCATTGTTGGTCAGAATTTTATACTCCGGTTTGTAGACTTTTTCTCCAATTTCCACGGCCTTTCCCTCTTCGCACATAGAAATCAGATTCTTCACAATCGCATTACCATTCTCCTTAAAATCCGGATACATATCCTGAACCGGCTGATTATAATAGATAATTCGATTATCCTCATCCAGTGCAATAATTTCCAGAGAAAGATTATCAATCACATAATTACGCGCCAATTCCACCGTATCAAGCAAATCGTATTTTGCCAGTGCAATCGCCATGAAAATCGTACAGATTGCATAGGAAAGCGATGTAGTATCATATCCTCCCGTCACTCCCAACAGGAAAACCACAAATCCTGCTATCGCACAAACAGCACAAGCCAGCATATAGTACATCTGGATTCTTCTCTTTTTTCTCTTTTCTTTCCTTAGAATTCCGATAACAACTGCAAATACAACAATAAAATAGAGAACAAGACAGATAGTATATATATTATACATCACGCCATGTCCGTAAATATTATGTGGAAACAGCCCTTCCTTTGTATAGCCCACATCGGTATAAAACCATCTCTGCAGTGGATAGGTAAAGACCATTAATGCAATCGATAAATGAAAAATCGCCAGAATCAGTTGCACTTTTTTCGGAATTTTAATCTCACAGTATTGCATAACAAACAAGAAAAAGGTTAAGGGAATAAACACCTTTCCCACATAGGAAAACTTTGTTCCAATCAGAATCTGTTTCATTTCATGTGCCGTGATTTCAATCAGTGCACCAATATTATTCACTAGAGTAGCAATACAGAAAAGAACTAAATAAGAATGCTCCTTTCCTCTCCAGTTACTAACCAGATAAATTGCACCCGCCGCAAGAACAAGAATACTCAGACTTTGTATCAAAACAATCATGTTATATGTATTCATTCTCCTATCTTCCTTTCCACTGAACTAAATCTAAACATATCTCTCCACCAGTATCGCCTGTTTCCCCTTCTTGGTATCATACTGGATATTCCGGAAAATAAACTTTCCATACCCCCGCACTGCTACAACATCTCCATCCTTAGGATTGCCACTGTTATTCTCATAGATTCTGCCATTCACCAGTACCAGCTTCTTGCGGAACAAATCCAATGCCTGATTTCTGGACAAATGATATAGCTTTGCAACAATGGTATCCAGCCGGGTGGAAGCTACAATTAATTCTACCGGTTCCAGTTGTGGCTTAACTTCCTCCGGCATTTCCTCTAAGACCTGACTTTTCACATGAGTATGCTTTACTTGTCCCAAATTTTCCCGAATATAGTCTGCAATTCGCTCAACTACGAAAACATATGCTGCTTTATCTTTTACCACAATATCCCCAATGGTATCCCGCTCAATTCCAAGGTTCATCAATGCACCCAGGAAGTCTCTATGATTTAATTCATCTGCAAATTTTTTAATTAACGGTTCGATTTTCAGGATTTGAATCGGATAAGGTATTTCATAGCCGAATTCCTCCGGATTACCGAATCGCAACAGCACACGTTCACAGCCATCGGCTCCTCCCCATTGGGAGAATTCCGAAGCCTCTACTACGGTATACGCCAATGCCGCATCCGTTGCTGATAGAAAATCCGTAAAATAATAGGTATTGTTCTGGTAACTTTGTTCCGCCAGCTCCGAAAACCGTTTTTGAAGCTGTTGTTCCTCTATTGTTGACATTTTAATCCTCTTCTTTAATAAATATACGTGAAGAACTGATTTCCCTGTTCTCCAAACATCTCTTCAATCAGATAGCGTTCCAAACGATGTTCTTCTCCCGATACCGGGTCGTAGTAACGAATGGTTGCTGTGTTATAGCTGATAATCAGTACATAAGTTTCTTCGTCCAGCTTTGCAATTACCGGTGCTCCTTGGCACAGATAGAATAATGCATTATCCACGTCGCATCCTACCAGATTGACTCCTGTCTTTCCCAAATACCGTTTCAGCACATCATCCGGATTACCACTCATATCCATGTTTTCCGGAATTGCAACACCCTCATAAAGCAAAATCATCTCGATACATTCCTGTAAAGAATCCGCCGGTGTATCACATTTTGTTTCCTGTAATCCTTCCGTTACCTCTGCATATTCCAACAGACCGCTAATCTCCCAGATACAATTTCCATTACTGTCAATTGCCCGCCCACTTTCTTGATTTGCCGCCAAAATAGCACCACGCGGGGAAGAATAAGAACCTTGCATTTCTCCCTGAGCATAGACATAATACCGACCGGATTTTTCTCCACTGTCTACTGCGATTGTTTTATTCTCATCATTAATTACTTCTTTGGTAATAATTAACTGCGGAATAGAAGTAACATACATATAATTTGGAAAAATCATATACAACTGATTGTATCCGTCATAGGTGTATTGATAGCTTACCTGAACACCATTCCCGTCTTCTTTCTTAAATGTAATAAAATCATCCGGTGCTTCTACATAGTTTCCACCGGATTTCGTCGCCCGGTTTAGATAAATAACCTGATTTACCGTGCGTGCTTCCATAACATAGGTTCCTGTTTTTGCATATTCTTTTACCACTTCATTTTCCAACGTGGTAATTTTCAAGGTATGCATAGGAAAAACTGTACTTCCGTCTGTATTCAACACTACATCCGTTTCATCTGCCAGACCATAAACCAAATCATTTTCAATAAATCCCAGTGCTTTAATTCGCTGTCCTGCACCTGCATTAATGGTATGTTCCTCATAGGTTTCCAAATTCAGAATAGTCAACTGGGTACTATCCCTGTCCACCGACGCATTGGGATATGCCAGCAGGAATTCACTATCCGATACTGCCAGATATTCTTTTGGAATAGCATGAATCACGTAACTGGATTCCTTGGTTTCCAAATCGATTTTCATAACATTATTTCCCAGAAGATAGAAGAACTCATTCTGTTCATTCAAATAAGTTAGTTTTGATGCATCTTCCTTTAATATCTCATATGGTTCATCACAGGTAATAAATAATACCTCTTCCAGCTTACTGGTTTCTGCCAGAAATCGATATACAGCGATCCCATTTTCACCTTCATGCTGTCCCCGGTTCATATATCCGTATACTGTAAAAATAATATTTCCATCATCATCCAGCTTTACAATATTTATCCCATGCTGGTCATAGGCTGTCCGAATATCCGTCGGAGTATCCTGCCAAAATGCAAATACCTTGGTAATTGTAGTATTGGAATAATCATAGTACCAAAGCTGTCCTTCTTTTACGAATGCCACTTTTTCATTTTCATCACTGATACGATACTGGAATTTATCTATATCTGCAACTCCAAAGAAGAACCAGTTCTTTACCGTATTGACATTGAAGCGATCAAAGATACTTTCTACTTTCCGGTCATAATCCATCAGATAAATGGTGGTGCTGTCTACATAACGAACCCGGTATACTTCAGACACATTGTAATACTGGGCATTTTCCACATCACCGGAAATAGCAACGTATTTTAATTCAATCACTGCGTTTTGACTGTCTATTTCCTTAATGGTTGGTATCATCTGGGAAATCCGCATCATGGACAAATTCGCCCAGGTAACCGTTTCATAGTTAGAATGAATATCAATATGAGACAGATTTTCATTTTCACCACTGTCATTAGGCTCAATATATTTAGAAATAGCAGAATTACTCTCTTTATCAAATGTAGCTTCATGAAAATCCATTACAAACTGTAGGAACTTCTTTGTATGCAAATCATCAGACGGAATTAACCGGGTATAGTATTTTACCTCTCGTCCATCCTTTAATTTCAAAATAGCAACAAAGGTATATTCCTGCAGCTCCGTCAGATTCATACGAAGTTTGGTCGTAGCATGAAAAGAACCACTATTCTTCTCTAAATCATCTACAGAACCATTTTCAATTAAAGAACTTCCATCTACTGTCCGTACTTCATAAGCCACTGCTTCCATATCCATTCCAACATCTTCGATTCGGAAGCGAACGGTCTGATCCATTCCAATCGGAGTAATGGAGTCATGAAATAATGCTACATCAATGGAAGAGGTGTAGCCATGCAGACAATTGATTTCTTCCTCTTCTGCCAGCATATATACCAACGGCAGAGTTGGCTGATCCATTTCTGCGGTCACCTCATCCATTCCTGCGTTATGCCATCTATTTACTAAAAAAATTGTTGCAAAAAATACTACACTTAATACAACAACTCTTGTAAGCACATTCTTTATCATATCGTTACTCCTGTTTTTCTACTTTCCTGCGTTCTCCGTCTGTACCGTCATTTTAATACTACTGTTACCAGAACCTCTTTCTTCTTTGGCGATACCGACAGCGTCTTACATGAAATTCATTACAAATTAATATCAAACAAAGTTGCATTAGTGGCGCATCCGGCTTTGGCGGTCCTCCTTCTTTTCCCTTCATCCGGGTATATACCTCTTCTGCCATACGATAAATGGTGACAGAATCCGGCTGTTCATCGAACATAGGACTGCCTTCATATTCCAGCTGATCACACATATCTTCTACAATCGCCGCTACAAATCTTGCTTCTCTCGGATATAGCCTTTTCATTCTTTCATAATCCTGGGCAATATCCTCTTCTGACAACTCCAACGCTTCCAGATTCCATTCTTTCGGATATGGATTCCGGGATGCCTGTTCCAGATAATCACTGAAGCTGCTCATATTCAACCTCCCTGACCTCAGGCTCTAACCTGCTACGATATAATCCTATTGTATGCGGCATCTGACGTTTGTTGCCTGTCTGTATCTGAAGCGTCTCCTTCTTCTTATATAGTATAACTGATATGGGAAGAATTTAGAAGAAGCACCCGAAACGGTGCTTCCCCTAAATTCTTCCGCTAATTATTCATCTCCAAAAGAAATACCCAGCATCCTTGCATTTTGAACGATACTGTCCTCTGGTGAAACATATTTTAATTTTCCAGCAGATTCTGATAAAGGAATGGAAGTAACTTCATTATTCTTCAATACAACTAATTCTCCATATTTCTCTTGTTTAATCAACTCTGCTGCCTTTGCACCAAATCGACTGGAAAGTACACGGTCATATGGGCAAGGACTGCCACCACGCTGAGTATGTCCCGGAACCGTTACACGAACCTCTTGTCCACCATAAGCTTTAATCTGATCTGCAATCTCATAAGCCACAGAAGGATACTTTGGATTTGCTAGGTATGCTTTCCGTTCTTTTTTTGGTAATGCTGCTACTTCCTTAGAAATAGCACCCTCGGCTACTGCAAGAATGGAAAAACGTTTTCCTTGCTTTGCCCGTTTATCCAATGCTTTACATACACTCTTAATATCATATGGAATTTCCGGAATTAAAATAATATCTGCACCACCGGCAATTCCCGCATGTAAGGTAATCCAGCCAACCTTATGTCCCATAATTTCTACAATAAACACCCGTCCATGAGAAGCTGCCGTAGTATGGATACAATCAATGGCATCTGTAGCAATATCAACAGCACTCTGGAAACCAAAGGTCATATCCGTTCCCCATAAATCATTATCAATGGTTTTTGGCAGTCCGATTACATTTAACCCTTCTTCACTTAACAGGTTTGCAGTCTTTTGAGAACCATTTCCACCTAATACTACCAGACAATCCAGTTTTAACTTCTTATAGGTGTCCTTCATTGCTTTTACCTTATCCATGCCATTGGCATCCGGCTCACGCATCAGCTTAAATGGTTGTCTGGAACTGCCAAGAATGGTACCACCCTTTGTTAAAATACCAGAAAAATCATCTGCTTTTAATTTCTTATAATTGCCATACATTAAACCCTTATAGCCTTCTAAGAAACCATAAATCTCAACATCCTTAAATGAACCATACAATCCCTTTACTACACCACGCATAGTTGCATTTAACGCCTGGCAATCCCCGCCACTGGTTAACATACCTATTCTCTTCATCGTACCACCTTCTCTTTCTTGCGTTATAATATAGTTTTAAGACCCGTTGGTATATCTTGTGTTAAATCACAAGTAAACTCTACCTTCTAAAGCCCTAAGCAGCGTCACTTCATCAATGCATTCCAATTCTCCGCCGATTGGAACACCACTTGCAATCCGACTAACCTTGATACCGGAAGGTTTTACCAGTTTACTGATATACATTGCTGTAGCTTCTCCCGGAACATCGGAATTAGTTGCAATAATTAATTCTTCTACATTCTCTGACTGCAGACGTACCAAAAGCTCTTTCAGCTTAATATCTTCCGGACCTTTTCCCATTGCCGGGTCTAAAGCTCCGTGAAGAACATGATAAACGCCATTGAATCGTCCGGTTCGTTCGTAAGCCGCCAAATCCCTGGTATCTTCCACCACCATTATTGTACTGTGATCCCGGTTGGCAGATGCACAAATCGGACAGACCTCTTTATCAGTCAGCGTATAACATTGAGTACAGTATTTCACATTCTTCCGGGTATTCTGAATTGTTTCTGCCAGCTTTTCCACCTGCTCTACCGGCATATCAATGATGTGAAATGCCAATCGCTGTGCTGATTTTCCGCCAATTCCCGGCAATCTGGATAACTGCTCAATTAAATTGCTGATTTCTGTACTATAATAGTTCATGATTAGAACGGAAAGCCTCCCATTCCACCCATGTTACCGGTTATCTTGGACATTTCTTTGTTGGAATCCTCTTCCTGTGCCCGAAGTGCTTCATTGGTTGCTGCCATGATTAAATCCTGAAGCATTTCAATATCATCCTTATCTACAACTTCTTCATCCAATTCAATGGAAACTACTTCTTTCTTACCACTTACAACCACCTTTACAACGCCACCGCCGGCAGTTGCTTCATAGGTCTTTTCTTCCAAAGCCTTGGTTGCTTCTTCCATCTGCTTCTGCATTTTCTGTGCCTGCTTCATCAGATTGTTCATATTTCCCGGCATCATTCCTCCGGGATATCCACCACGTTTTGCCATTTTTACATCCTCCTAATTATCATCATATTCCACTGGAATATTCATTTCTTCAAATATATCCATCCGAACCAGTTCCTGCTGCATGGAATTGCTCGAATTTTTCTTTCGAAATTCTACAGAAACCTGCTTATTCAATACTTCCATAAATGCAGCTTCTATGGCCTGTCTGTCTTCTTCATTATTCATTAGCAGTCCCTGATTATGTTCATCCAGTAAGACTACAATCGTCTTATGCTCTTTATTAATCCGTATATCTGACATTCGAAGCAGATTGGCCAGTGCCGGTTCCAATCGATGGAACACTTCGCTGCGTCTGCCTGCAATTTCCTGCAACTCCTGCACCGTTGCTTCCGGCAATGTCTTTTTCAATTCCTCTAAAGTGACTTCCGGAGCTTCTTCCTGCACCGGCTGTGCTCCATACTGAGTTACTACCTGTGGTGCCGGATGTTCCAGACAGTTGTCCACACGTTTGGATAAATCATCTAATCTTTGCAGAATGGAATCATAATTCTGCTCCATTTCCGGTACACACAGCTTAATTACTGCCAGTTCTAAAACAACTCTCTTTTGACTGGCATATTTAATCGTATTGGACAATTCTGAAAAGATACGGATATATCGCATCAAGGCTTCTAAGGATAACTGCTCTGCCATTTTTTCCATAGCCGCCATATTTTCTTTTGAAAAATCCAATTTCAAAGCACTGTCTTTCGAACTCTTTATTAACAGCAGATTTCGCATAAACCAGGTGAAATCTGTTATAAATTGTCCTAATTCCCTGCCCTGCCAAATGATTTCATCAATGATATCAACGGCCTGGGTCACTTCTTTTTTATCCACTGCATTTAGCAGACGGATAAACACTTCTGTATCCACAGCCCCTAATACATCTAAACATTTTTCATAGGTCAGGGTCTCTCCCAGATAAAATGCAATACACTGATCCAGCAGGCTCAATGCATCTCGCATGGAACCATCTGCAACTTTTGCAATGTAATCAATTGCCTTTTTTTCCACCTGCTGCCCTTCCCGTTCCATCAGGTCTGCCAAACGGTCGGATATGGTTTCAATGGAAATCCGGCGAAAGTCATACCGTTGGCAACGGGATAAAATGGTAATTGGTATCTTATGAACTTCCGTTGTTGCCAATATAAAAATCACATAAGACGGCGGTTCCTCCAATGTCTTTAACAAAGCATTAAACGCTCCAATCGACAACATATGCACCTCGTCTATGATATATACTTTATATTTTCCTTCTGTAGGAGAATACTGTACTTCATCCCGAATCTCACGGATATTATCTACACCGTTATTGGAAGCCGCATCAATTTCAATTACATTCATGGAACTGCCTTCTGCAATGGACTTACAACTCGGGCATTCTCCGCAGGGACTGCCATCCACCGGATGTTCACAATTCACAGCTTTCGCAAACAGCTTTGCCACCGTTGTTTTACCCGTTCCCCGGGTACCACAAAACAAGTAAGCATGTCCAATCCGGTCATGTGTTAACTGGTTTCGCAACGTAGTTACGATATGCTCTTGTCCTTTCACCTCTTCAAAGGTATCCGGCCGCCATTTACGATATAATGCCATATATGACATATTCTTCACATCCTAATCTATTCTTTTAAATCACACTTTTTGCATTGGTTCTGCATTAATAGCGGAACCGGAATATCTGGTCTAAGGTACGCAAAGTTTTAAAATTCCCCTTTGCAGTAATTTCTCCGGCCATAAATGCCCTTTGAAATGTATTCTTGCCACTAATAATCGCTTTTAGTATCTTTGTCTCTGCTTTCATAACTACATCCGCTTCCGTGTCATCACTATACCAGCACTTGACGCTGTTTGGTGTCACCTCAATGGACAACGTAGCCTCTCTGTCCGGAATCATAATAATGTATTTCGCACTAAAATCCTCCATCGGATAGAAATTCGTCCGTAGTTCCCGGATAAATTCTCCTTCTTTTTCCTGTGGCTCTGAATCTCCCAACATACTTTTGAACATAGCAGATAATTCTTCTATATCCTTCTTCTGCTTCTTCACATAGGTATCATCAGAAACGAACCGGGATAACTGTTCACTTTCCTGTGGGGTCAAATCAATGGTCTTGGTCTTAGAAATATTTTCTTTTACTGCCACATTACTATTTGGCAGAATCGGCATGGTCTGATTGATTGCCCGATATAAATCTTCTGCTTTCTTTTCAATGATTCCCCGATATACCGGAGAAGTTTCAAAATCTGTATGATTCTCCACATATGCAGCCAATCCGTTCATCGGAATACCGCCCAGGGTTTCCCATCCTTTAATCAAGGTAAGCTCTGCATCCCGTTCTCCATAAGTTGTTGCCATAACCACCGGCAACATATAAATGCTTTTCAACTTCTCCTTATCTGCATACAACCAGCACATGTCTAAGAACTGCTGCATATAACCGCCAATTCCAAACCACTCCAGCGAAACAGCCAGAATGACACCATCTGCTTCTTTTAAGGTTGCCGGCAATGTAGCAATGGCATTCTTCTCTTCATACAAATTATACCGACGGACATCAACCCGAAGTTCTTCCAATACCTCCGTTAATTTTCCAATCACATATAAAGTTGGATCTTCTATCAATCCCCGTCCGCCATAATATATATTGATTTTCATGGTGAATTCTCCTTTTATTCTTCAACTGTCTCATACCGTTCCCCTGTTTTCAGACAGTTTCCCACGTTAAAAATACTCCATATTATTATAGCGGAAAGCAACGATAAAAGCAATGTTTAATGAAGATTCCTCCCCTCCTCCTTAATTCCCTGTTATCGACTTGCACCTTACCCGATACTGCCCCGGACCTATGGCCAACAAATCACCATTTCCCAGTTGCTTTGCTTCTCCTGCTGCCAAACGAATTCCATTTACATAGGTACCATTTGTAGATTCTAAATCTTCCACATAAAGCAAACCTTCTCTGACATACAGCTTTAAATGCCGACGACTAATTCCTTCATCAGATAACAGATAATCCACCTCTCCCGCTTTTCTTCCCAGGATTCCAGGCAATTGATTTAACTGTATTCTTACCTGATTATCTCGTAAGTCCATCAACTCCCATTCCTCAAACGGAATATCTGTATTCAATATCATGGTTTCTTCTATCATTTGCGAAGGCTTTGCGTCTGCCATGATTTCAAATTCTTTTTTCTCTACCTGTTTTTTTTCTGTTTTTCCTCTGCTGTAAAACATACAATACAGCAAAAAAATCACCAAAACAGTCAAAATGATACAACATTTCAAGTCCGTTTCTCCATGAGTAATCCCCAAAAAACGAATTCCAAATATCACGTCCAATACAAATGCAACAAGTGCCAGACTTCCATAAATATACCATTGTATCTTTCGTGTTTTCTGTTCCTGATTACCACCTGCCGCTTCTATGTAATCCCATTTCTCTCCTTTTATTTCCCGGTTTTGTACTACCTGCTGTTTCACTATTCTTCTGTCATCCGGATGATTCTCATATGCATCCTGTTTCTCCTGTTTTACACCTTCTTCCAGATAGTGTTTTATCTCTTCTTCCTCCATGGTTCCATTTTGCAGTTTGCGATATAACCCATAGATAAATAATACTGCTTCGGAATTCCGGTAAGGAATATGTTTCATACAAAACTCTGTCAATTCCAGAAAATCCTTTTGAAATTCCCCGGATTCATTTGGATAATAGCAAAACTGAAATGCCCTCTTTTCAGGAAGATAAATAATTTTATCCGGTTGAAAAATCATCCCTTCTGCCGGCAGCAAATACTCTTCCATCTCCGTATAACAGTTTAAAATGGATAGAAACAATGTCCTCAGCATTTCCCCATCCATCTCACCATGGTCAAACTGCTGCTGCAATGATATTCCGCCACTGATTTCATAACGGATACTTCCTTTTCCATCCTGTAACTGAAACTCCATAGGAAGCAGTCCGGTTCCACGATAATGCATAAGCATTTTTATTTCATATCGTTTCATATCAATGATGTTTGTTTCAAAAACCAGATATTGATGAAATCCTTCACTCAGTAACGAAGCTTTCAACAAGCTGCCACCTCCTTAGGCATTCTTCTGTATTCGTGTTCCGATAGATAATCTGTTCTTTTGAAATAATCGGATAACCTTGTACCAGTTCTACTTCCACTTTTTGCTCATAAACCTGTTTATCAGCTTCCGACAAAAGCGTATCAGACAGTACCGCCTCATCTACAGCTTTTATCATCAACTCTGCATGTATTTTTGCCTGTTGCAATACACTTATGAGCATTGTAATAAACAACACCATAATCATTAAAATAATAGGCATAATCAAGGTTACTTCCACT
>CAMEWU010000054.1 GCA_945946715.1 uncultured Clostridium sp.
TTCTTTCAACCGGAACTGTTCTACCTCTTCCATCAATGTATTGGCACAATTGATTAACTCAGTACTAATTGCAGCATTTTCCTGTGAAGATGCTGCATTTGCTTCAATAATCCGGCTAATCTCTTCTATCCGGTTGGTTATCATATCCACTGCAGAACTTTGATTTTCTACATATTGAGCAATCTGTTCAATATCGTCCTGGGACCTCAGTGCACCCTCAATTCCCTGATTCAAAGTGTTGGCCGTCTTCTCTGCCAGAATTCTTCCCCGTTCTACTGCCTCACTGGAACTCATAATCAGGTCTCGGATATTATCACTGGCTTCCATACTCTCTCCAGCCAGTTTTGAAATTTCAGTTGCAACCACCGCAAATCCTCTTCCACCTTCTCCTGCTCTGGCTGCCTCAATGGAAGCATTCAAAGCAAGCAGACTGGTCTGATCTGCAATACTATTAATGGTTGTAATAATCTCTGCAATTTTATTAGAAGTTGTATTCATTTCATCAATGGCCTCTAACAGCTGTTGCATTTCCTGATTACCAATCTGCAACTGCTGGTTAGTTTCTTCAGCTACATGACTTACATGCTCTGCATTTTCCATAATATGGTGAATTTCATCTGACAGTACAGTCATATTAGAAGCCACATCCATAATAGCCTCATTCTGCTCCGTAGCACCTTCTGCAACCGAAAATGAGCTTTCTTCTACCTGTTTTGAGAATTCTACTACAACATCTGCCTGTTTTCGAATACCTGCAAAGGCTTGATTCAAGCTGTCTATAATTACCTGAAGGGATTCCTTAATTTCCAAAAAGCTTCCTTTATAATCAGCTTCCATTTCTACTGTTAAATCTTTATTTGAAATACCGGAAACCACTTGATTGATATCATTGATATAATACTTCAGACTGTCTATGGTTTCGTTCAATGAAGTAGATAATTGTGCAATCTCATCTGTGATTGGTTCTTCATCAAAACTGATGTCCAGATTACCTTCTGAAATATTTCCTACCTTACCACTAACGGATTCGATTGGCTGGAACCAGGTACGCATCCGGTTTTTACAGATTTGAATAGAACTAAATACTGTAATTGCCAACATGACAATACAGAGTAAAAGCAGCCAAAATGTCATCTGTAAGGACTTCAGGGTTGGTTGGGCAGTAATTACCTTCCAACCACACTCATCTACTTCTTCCGCTACCATCCGCATAGATTTTCCATTGTAATCCCGTACAAAGTATACCTGATTCATTTTATTATTCAGTTTTGCATAACGGCCATTTAAAGCTGTTTCCAGAGTAGACGAATTCTCTATGGAGAGTGCCAATTCCGAATTTGGATGGGTCAGTATGGTACCCTCTTTGGATACCAGAAAACTGTAACCACTGCCACCCTGATTGTCCTGAGATACCAGAGCAATAATATTATCCATATACATATCCAAGCCAACAACTCCCACCATCTGGTCATCTCGGAAAATAGCTTTCGACAATGTAATACAGAAATTACCGGTCTGTTCATCCACATAAGGTTCCGATACATATACAGCATCCGGATTCTTTTGTGCTTCTATATACCAAGTTCTCTCAGTTACAATAAAATCTGCCGGAGGTTCCCAGCCACCACTCATAATCGTGGTATTGGTATCATAACAGGCGTATGCCGCAGATACATTTTCATCCTTTTCCACCATAGAATCTACGATTGTCCGGGACTGCTCCCATGCATTTGGAACTTCTTTTCCATTGCTATACGCGGTTTTCCCTTTGTAATCAGTTACTTCCAGATTTTCAATAGAGGTTGCCATACTTTCCAGATAAATCTGCTTTCCACTTATTTCCATAGATATGGCATCCTTCAATATAGTATTTTCGCTCCGCAGCTGGTTCCTGCTTAACACAAATGATATATTCGTTGTTACTATCATAAATATAAAAATTACTATAACCAAATTAATCACAATAATCCGGTTAAATATCTTTCCTATCCGATCACTATATGTATTCTTCATTGAATTTCCTCCCCGCAACTGTATTGTGTTTATCCGTTTCTTCTTTAGCGTTTATTCCAGAAAATAAATTCCGTTTTTGTTTGATAACTTCACATGGTACATCGCCTTATCCGCTTTATCAAATACGCTTTTTATATCTTCTCCATGTTGCCATGATACGATTCCGGCACAAAAACAAGTATGTTCCTTTAACCGGTTTAATGATTTCTCCACTTCTTCATATGGCATATTCCGTGTTAAAATAACAAACTCATCACCGCCAAACCGTCCAAGTATACTTGTTTCAGCAAAACAATTGGCCAATTCCTTTGCCATTTTCTTTAACACTTCATCTCCATACTGGTGACCATATTGGTCATTGATTTGTTTGAAATCATCTAAATCCAATATTATAAAATAAAATTCCCCATCCGGAGATTCATCTACATATTCCTGCATTTTTTCAAATGCAGCCTCTTTTCGATACAGATTGGTTAAACCATCCATATCTGCTTTGTGATTCAGCTTCATTTTCTCCATCTTGGAATCATGAATATCCTCAATTCTTCCTATGACACTGTGAATCTTTCCGTCTGCACCAGCCAAGCTCTTATAATGGGTCATATGCCATCGGTAACCGCCACCTGAAACAGCTGATAAATATTCCAGATTTCCTTCTGTTTCTTCTTTACAAGCACCATATAACGCCTGCTTAAATGCGTCAATGTGACTGCTATGAACCAGCGGTGATGTCTTAATATATTCGCTGTAATTATTTATTTCTTTGCGTTTCTTATTATCTGGAAAATTATAAGAAAATACCATTTTATCCATGTCCGGATAGAATTCAAATAATAATCCCTGTGCGGTTGCTTCCAGAATCTTATACCGTTCTTCCTGTAACAAAAGATTGGCATTGGCTTCTTTTAATTCTGCAATTGTATCTTCTTTTTCCTTCTTATCTGTAATATCCGTAACTACCGTCAGATAAATTGGATAATGACTGATTTTGTTTTCAATTGGAACACCATGGATATGAAACCAACCAATTATTCCATTGGCCCGATATCCTCGAAATGTATGAATAATTTCCTTATTTTGAGGAGCATTCTCAAGGATACTGCTTTGAAAGCCATCTACATCTTCTTCCACGATTGTGGAAAAAACATCCTGTGCCGTTTTCATGTATTCTTCCTTTGTATAACCAATGCATTCAAAGAAAGCTTCATTTAAATACAAGGCATGTACCGTATTTTCGACTTCAAATACACCAACACCGGCCGTTATATTCTTCAAAATGATTGTCAGTATATCATTTACATTATCCCCCAGACATTGTAATCGATGATAATCTGCTATATCATATTTCTCCCATATCTCATCAATTTCCATAAACGTCTCCTTTGTAAATATATATTCCATTTATCTTTCAAATATACTATGCAAGCACAATCTGTCATATTGTTCATTATATCATGTCGCCTGTCGGCTCCATGTGGTTTTGCGCATTATGCCGGCTTGTGCAAGCACAGCCGTCGCAATGCTCATTATATCATATTTTATATAGCAAAAAAAGCATATTTTAAAAACGCTGGAATCTTTTTGATTTCCAGCGTTTTATCATCATTTTATAAATTGGATTACATTCCCATCTGTGCCTTTACTTCTGCAGCAAAATCTTCATTCTTCTTTTCCATACCTTCGCCTACTTCGAAACGAACGAACTGAGCAACCTTAAGTTCCTTATTAACAGACTCAAGATACTTTGCAACAGACTGCTTTCCATCTTCAGCCTTAACATATACCTGATCCAGAAGGCTGATTTCCTTAACCTGCTTAGAAATACGTCCTTCTACAAGACCGTTAAAAATCTTATCAGATACGATTGCTTCCTTATCATCCATAGCCAACTGAGCTAATGCTACCTTAGCTTCATTTGAAAGGAAGTTTGGCAAATAATTCATATTGCTCTTCTTCTCTTCATAGATTGCGATATCTTCTGCACTCCATACAGAACCACCAACAGCCTTGTCAAGTAACTTCTGTAATACAGGCTTTGGAAGTGAAAATGGATCATTTAATGCACTATCAATTGTAATCTCTTTTAACTTGGTCATCTCTGCTTCAGAAATGTCAGCTCTGCAAATGTACTGTGGATTCATAGCTGCAATCTGCATTGCCACATTCTTAAGTGCTTCCTTAACTGCATCATCATTTGCGCCAAGACCGGCAACAAGAACACCTATTCTACCATTGCCGTGTAAGTAATCTACAACAACATCACCAGTAATCTTCTGGAATCTACGAACAGATAACTTCTCACCGATGGTAGCAGTCTTAGATACAAGTTCTTCTTTAAGCCCATTCTCACCAAGAAGTGCCTCAACATCCTCGCCATCTTTACCACCAACGAATGATGATGTAAGTGCCTGATCTGCAACTGACTGTACAAATGTCTGGAATACTTCATTCTTAGCAACGAAGTCTGTCTCAGAGTTAACTTCTACAACAACACCTGTTGTACCATTAACAGCTGACCGACAAATACCCTCTGCTGCAATTCTGCTTGCTTTCTTTTCAGCCTTTACTGCACCACTCTTACGAAGTGCATCTACTGCTGCTTCCATATTCCCATCACACTCTGCAAGAGCCTTCTTACAATCCATCATTCCGGCGCCAGTTAATTCTCTTAATTCTTTTACCATTGCTGCTGTAATAGCCATTTTAATACCCTCCATTATTTATAATAATATGCTTTATAAAATCTTGTCTTAAGAAAAGCCTTAGTCATTGAGGCTAAGGCTTCAAGTTCCACTTATGAGATTACTCTTCTGTAGCTTCCTCAGCTTCTACTTCTGCTTCTTCTACAGGAGCATCTGCACCCTGATTTGCTTCAATAACAGCATCAGCCATCTTAGAAACGATTAACTTTACTGCACGAATTGCATCATCATTACCAGGAATTACATAGTCTAATTCTTCCGGATCACAGTTGGTATCAACAATACCAGCTAACGGAATACCTAAGGTATGAGCTTCCTGAATACAGATTCTTTCCTTTCTTGGGTCAACTACAAAAATCATATCCGGAAGACCCTTCATATTCTTAATACCACCAAGGTTCTTCTCTAATTTTTCCATTTCCTTCTTAATCTGGATAACTTCTTTCTTAGGAAGAACATCAAAGGTTCCATCTGCTTCCATTTCTTCATATTTCTTTAAGGTTGCAATACGAGTCTGAATTGTCTTGAAGTTAGTCAGCATACCACCTAACCATCTCTCGTTTACATAGAACATACCACAACGTTCAGCCTCAGACTTGATAGCTTCCTGTGCCTGCTTCTTAGTACCTACGAATAATACGGTACCACCATCTGCAACACAATCCTTGATTGCATTGTAAGTCTCATCTACTTTACCTACAGACTTCTGTAAATCAATAATGTAAATACCATTACGCTCTGTGTAGATGTATGGAGCCATCTTAGGGTTCCATCTTCTTGTCTGATGTCCAAAATGTACACCAGCTTCTAATAACTGCTTCATTGAAATTACGCTCATTTTTCTTACCTCCATGGTTTTAATCTTCCCGGAATTTCCTAACCTGTTTACCATGAGCAATGGCACCATACAGGCAATCCGTTCCAGTGTTTATTTTTACACCAAGTGGTATTTTATCATATCACCTGGTCCTATGCAAGTTTTTTTCGTCTTTTTCAACCTATTTTTTCGTTTACATAGCCACCGTTTATCTTCCGGTAATCAGTTTGGCAATGGTGTCATAATCTGTTCCCACAGAAACAGAATACTCCCCTACATTAATACGAGAGGAATATCCATTTTCTACCAGATAAGAATCAAATTCAGAAGCGTCTTCAATTACTCCCTGGTCTTTTAATATAGTTGCAACATTCCAGGAACTCATTCCACTTACTACAGTAAAACTTACCATCCGGGTATTCTCTGTTGAACCGGCAGCTTCTGTTGTAGTATCCTCTGTAGTTGCGCTTGTATCCGTATTCACTGTTGTACACGCATTCGTCGTTGCATCCGTATTCGTCGTTGTATCTATATCCTCAGAAGTTGATAACGGAGACTCCGTATTCTTTACGGGCTCACCTGTACTTGCTTCCGTATCTGCCGGTTTCACCAAATCATCTAATAGAGTTTCCGATTTTACCATTCCCAGTTCTTCTGCCCGTTTAATAATTTCCTCATCTGATAGTTTTTTTCCTCCGGAAATTGCATAGGCTGTCATTAATACAATTGTAGCAAACAGAATCCCAACACCAATTCCTCTTATATAATATTTCCGTTTCATAGTTTTAACCTGCATTTCCCTGATATAAATCCACTACCAGCTTTACTTCTCCAACACCTAACCCCAGTTGTCTGGCAATATCCATAATACTCATACCATTCCGCTTCATTTCCAGAATAATATCATTGGTATTATCTTCTTCCATCACAGGTTCTTCCTCTATCTGCATAGAATCTTCTTCTGTATCTGACTGGATTTCTTCTAACAACTCCAATTCCGGCGCATCTCCAACATAAGCTTCCATTGCCATTTCGTTCGCTTTTTTCAGTTCGGAAGCTTTTCCATCCGCTTCTGCCACCAGTTCTTTCAGTTCTTTTTCTTTATCATTTAGCATGCTATACAGAAACATAACCTCTTTGTGATTTTTTTCAATTTCATCACAAACAGTAACTGCATAATCACCTAAGGCCATCATTTTTTCATTTGTCATAGTGGACAGAGAATTATCAGCATTATATATAATATCATTCACATCTGCAGATATCTTATCGCTGACCTTTCGTTGTAATACCGCTACTTCTTCTTCATTTAATTCATATTCATCTGTAATATGATTTTTATTGGATGTATCCTGGGCATCATTGGTCTCAGAGACAGACTCTTCCTTTCCTACCATCATGAAACTTACTACAATACATATAATTCCAATAATTGTTACTATTATAACCGCATACATGTTTCTTCTCCTGTCATACCTTTATGTCAAAATTAACCCAATCTTTGCCTGTCTGGTCATTTTCATTCTTCTTGTCATCTTCCCGTTTCTTTCTTCGACGTTTTGCAAACTGACCATCATAAGAATTGTTACCTTTTTCCTTCGCATCATAGCGATACTCCATCAGCTCCGGTTCTTCTTTTGGTATAATTGTTTCTGAATTTTGTTTTACTTCTTTTGCCAACTGTGTGGCACTCTGTGCATTTTGTACTGCCGCATGCTGATTCGCATTATGCTGCTGCATCCCTACCTGATTTGCCTGTGGCAGAATCATTTGCATGTCAACCGGTCGTATCATATTCACCGCCTCCTTAAGGATTAGTAACTATCTACAACTATCTCACCATTCTTTAAAAGAAACTGACAATACTTTAATTCATCTTTTACAACATACATACTGTTTGCAATTAATATCCGAACTCCCGGATAAATCATATCACTGATTCGCAGTCGTCCTCTGGCATTGGCCTCTATCTGTTCTTTCGAGGTTTCTATTAACTGCTTTAATTCTTCCTGTCGTTCTTCCAACCGGCGTTTATCATTTCCAGCCGCCTGAATAACTGCCACTTTATCCGGTGGTATTTTTTGTCCACTTTCCAAACGTTTCTTAAACAGAACCAAAATCTGAGTACATTTATCAATGGTTTCTGTGTTTTTCTCAAATTCCTGTTCCATCGCCCGCAACTGTTCCAACACAGATAAATCAACACCTAATTTCACATTTGTAATAGTTCCCATCTGATTTCCCATAGTCTTAACATCAATCAGATTCAAAGCATTCAGATTACCACCAATAACGAAAGACTTTTTTCCTTCACAAAGAATGGTATCTCCGGCTTCTACATTACTATGAAGAATGGAACCGGAACGCACATTTCCTCCGGCTTTTACATTGGCACTTTCAATAAACTTTGTTATAATATCACCCTTTGCCTCTAATCTTCCCCGATTCATACCCTGGATTCCACGGCTCAATACGATATTGCCTCCTGCATATAAATTGGCACCTTCCACGACACCTTTTACCTGAATATCCCCTTTCGCACGAATAGAGAAACCGGTGCGTACATTACCATTTACGATTACATTTCCTTCGTATATAATGTCACCGGTAGATGTATCTACATCTGCCGCTACTGTATAGGAATCTGATACAAATACAGTATCACCCTCCAGCTTTACATCTCCATCTACTTCACTAAACATCTGAAGCCGGTCATCTGACATCCGAATATTTTTACCGCATTTTAAAACTGCTTTACGAATCTTGTGTGGAACTACCCGGTTTCCCAACACATCCATTCCTTCCTCTCCCGGCACCTCCGGTATCAAGGTTGCAAGAAGCTGGTCTTTTTCAACTTTTGTAAAAATGTTTAACTGATGGAAATCTACAGTTCCATCTTCATTTAATTTCGGTTTTGACAGTGGTTGTGTATCAAAATGATATTCAATTCGGGCATCGGTGCCTTCCTTCACCGGTTTACCTTTGGCAATTACTACATCATGACAAAATAACGGTGTAGTAGCTAATACATCCACAATCCGGTCAATCACTCCAAACTTAATTCCTACATGGGTCAACTCTTCCAAAATATCTTTTTTGTTAAATAGTTTCCCTTGATTGGATGGTGGATATAGGCGAATCGTTGCAGACATACGGTCAGCAGCAATCTGTACCTTTGCCCGCTCATGAATGGCTGAACAGACACTATCCGTCAATTTTACAGTAATCGGCTCCTGCAGGTTACTCAAAATCCGGTTTAAAGCATTAATATCATAATCACTGATTTTTACTGCATTCAAATAATCCATCACATCAGAGATTGTGATTGCATCTCCTCCTTCTATCGGTGGATTTAACTGGATATACACTCCATCTTCTTCAATTTGCAACCGAAAAAAACCATTCCTTTTTGCCATACGGTTCTCCTTATCCCATCAAAATTTCATAGTGAATACCTAAAACTTTTTTCATTTTTTGCAATGCCTTGGTATGCAGCTGAGAAATCCGTGATTCTGACACTTCCAAAACATGACTAATTTCTTTCAAAGTCAATTCTTCGTAATAATATAACAAAACAACCATTCGCTCTTTTTCTGTCAATCCTTCCAGAGAACTGGCCAACAACTCTTTTACCTCTTCCTGTTCATATGCATGTTCCGGTTCATTTTGAGCATACTTTCTGGTATCAAAGGCTTTTACTTCCACACCCTGTTCTACGAATTCATCTATGGATGCAATATTTGTTACCTTTGTTTGACCTTGCCAATTATAATATTCATCCAAAGAAAGATTGAGTTCTTTTGCAATCTCTTCATCGGTTGCCACACGATTTTCTTCTGCTTCAATCTTTGAAATAGCACTTTCCATCTGTTTCTGCTTTTGTCGTACAGAACGGGGAATCCAGTCCATTTTCCGGATTTGATCCAAGATAGAACCACGAATGCGCAGACTCGCATAGGTTTCGAATTTAATGCCTTTATCATAATCAAATTTATCAATAGCATCTATTAAGCCAAAGATTCCATAACTAACCAAATCATCATATTCTACTGTATATCCCAGATACATACTGAGACGACCGGCTACAACTTTTACCAGCGGTACATATTCAATTATTAATTCTTCTCTTATTGCTGGGTCTCGTTTCTTGCTATAAGCCGCCCAGAGTTTTTCGCGTTTCGTTTCCTCCATGCCAAACACCCCTAACCCTGTATATTCTATCTTTTATCGCTGTTATTCTTCTGAAGATTCTTTATCTTCCTTCTCTTCAACTACAGATTCTTCCGAAGGCTCTTTCTTACTGATGTCTCCATTCATTGTTCGGTCAATAATCCTTGTTCCAATACTTCCAATAATAAAAAACAACACAATTGCACCCAATAACCAAAGTAAAGAATCTAATACCGGACGCTTTGCTACAATATTACTAATGCACACTATCAATGCTGCCGTCAGAACAACAAATGGTCTTAACCATCTTAGTTTCATTGTTTCGCCTTTCCACCTTTCACACATTGCTTAAATTGTCAATGTGGATTGTCCAACTGCTTTTATTTCTAATTTACTGGTTTCCGGATCAAACACAATGGTTCTCCCATAATTTTTTCCGGTATCCTCTGCAAGCAGCGGAATTCCCAAATCCTTTAAAATCTGTTTTGCAGCTTGTACATTCTGGAAACCGATACTTGTATTTTCATTCTCCTCTGCAAAATCGAACATTTTAGCTCCACCTGCCAGCTTGGCAGATAACCGCTTCGGGTTTACACCTGCCTCAATCATCTGCTTCATTAGATCTTCCATTCCGGTATCTACAAATTTAGACCGGTTACTATTGTTCCGTATTCTCTTACTATCCGGAAGCATAGCATGAAGCATCCCACAGATATGCCTGCTCTCATCATACACTACAATTCCTACACAGGAGCCTAATCCAATTGTCGTTATTTTCTGTGGCATACTACATACTGCATAGTCTGCCATCCGAACTTTGACTACTGATTCCATTTCCCACTTATATTCCCAATCGATTTCGTATAATCATATATGATTGTGTATCCGCAATCATCATAATATGTCCTTCAATCGACAAATCTTCTCCTTCAAATTGTGATTCTATACGAAGCACATCATCATGTTCTCTACTGTTAACCACTGCCGGAAAGCTTAGGATTGCTCCTGCCATATCAATAGATAGCATAGGATTCGATGGTCGAATGCTGATTCCTGTTAAAGTTTCTATAGAGGAAAGATAGGAACTAATCAGTATATTCCCAATCTCTTTCACTGCTGACAAATCGATGTCGCTAAAAGCGTTTATTTCTGACAATTCAATTCCCAGCAAACGGTTTACCAGCCGATGCGCATCCTTTATATCCATTGCAAACAGAACAAAGCCTTCAATCTCACCTGTGATGTTACTCATAACTCCGGCTATTACATTATCTGCTCCACCAATGCTTTCAACAAAGTCATCAAAATTCATAAAGGAAACCTTTGGAATTTTCATGGTTAATTTTGAGTTTAACAGTACAGAAAGAGATGTTGTTGCATTCCCGGCACCAATCGTACCAATTTCAGTCAGGATATCTAATTCTGTATCATCCATATTCGCCATAGGCATTCTCCTGTTCTTATTAATCACTTATAATTCCATTAATATTAATCAGTGAAATCAAGGTATCTTTGTACTTTCCAACACCTGTTACAAAGAAATTCACATCTTCTCTTCCATTATCATAAGATACCTTTTCTACATCTTCTTCTGATAATGTAACCACTTCCCGTACTTCATCTACCAACAGGCCAAGTAATGCATTCTGTTCCGGCTTGATAATAATGATTCGGGTGGTATTGGTTATTTCCCCCTCTTCCATTTCAAGTCTGTTACGCATACTCATAACCGGTATAATTTCTCCACGCAGGTTAATCACACCGATAAAATATGGCTGGGTCTTTGGCACACGGGTAATCTTCTGCATTCGAACAATATTATCTACATTTGCAATATCAATACCATACTGTTCACTTCCTAATTTTGCTACAATATATTGTTTGATTTCATCGTGATTCTCTAATTCTGCCATGCTGAACACCCCCTAAACCAATGTATTTGCATCAATAATTAATGCAACCTCACCATCTCCTAAGATGGTTGCACCACTAAACATCTTGTGAATATAAATATATTTTCCAAGTGGCTTAATAACAATTTCCTGTTGTCCAATAAGATTATCAATAACCAGACCTGCCTGCTTATCACCCTTCTTGACAATCACAACAACTAAATTCTCCTGCTCTTCCTCAAGGGGCTCAGAATCCAGCACCTGATCCAATCGAACCAACGGAATGACAGAACCACGAAGTGTAATCACTT
>CAMEWU010000055.1 GCA_945946715.1 uncultured Clostridium sp.
TTACCGAGATAAGGATACGAGCACCAGGCAAATCTTAACCAGCGCGACATCTCACGGCCATACTGGCAATACCTCCTGCGGAATGCCGCACAATGTCAATACAGAATCCAAGGTTACGCCACCCTTGTAGAAGAACAGGAAAATCAAACCAACTGCTACACCATTTAACAGAGAAGGGAAGAAGATCACGCCCTTGAAAAAGTTCTTTCCCTTTATCTTCTGATTCAAAATGGTTGCAAAGTATAACGCCAGTACAATCTGAACAACCGAACCTACAAAATAGTAAATACTGGTTTTCAACACCTTTAGGTACTCCGGTCTGGTAAATACCTCAATATAATTATCTAATCCAATCCAGGTTTTCTCCTTACTGGTACCATTCCACTTAAAGAAACTGTAGCCCACCATGTCAAACAATGGCAGATATGTAAATATGAAAAGCAAAGCCAGCGGAACAATTAAGAAGGTAATAATAATTACCCATTGCTGAACTGCACGTCTGGAAAAGAACTCAACAAAACGGTTCTTTTTTTCATATTCATCTGTCTTTTGCTTTGGGAAATTCCTTTGCTTCTTTCCGCTGTTATTTTCTTCTGCTTTAGCCATCTTTTTTACCTCCTTCATATCTTTTTCCGCACATATATTATAACTGATTTTTAGACAATTCGAGCCCCAAATATATATAATATATATTTGAGGCTCCTATTATCATACGAGTTCTTAATTTTCGTTACGAGCCTATGTCTCCCGTCGAATACTTACTCGCCCCATGTCTCATTTACACTGTCTAACGCTTCACTCCATCTGGTGTTCCACTCTGCCATCAATGTATCGAAATCCTTGTTTACATTACCAAATGCAGCTTCAACAATTTCAATCTGGTAGTCAGAACCGCTCCAAAGACCAAGCTCTGATTCATTGTGAACAGCATCCCACTTACCTTCATTTTCAGCAGTTGCAGGATTGTCAATTACGAACTCAGCGCCTTCAAAGTCTGATAATGTGCTTGGTAAAGCAGAACCCTTAACAATTGAGATTTCACCCTGCTTCTCAGCATATCCGGATTCTAATAACATATAATCAATGAATGCTCTTGCTGTTGCCTTGTTATCACTGTTTACGTTGATACCATATGCATAATCAGCAGATGCACTTACGTACTGATTTCCATCTGAGCTTGTTACAGGGAATGGCATATAACCGATATTTGCCGGATCCTCGCCTGCGTTTGTTGCAGCTTCCTGCATCTGACTTACTGCCCATGAACCCATTACCATGCATCCGATATCTCCGGTTGCTAATGCTGTCTTAGAACCTTCCCACTCAGTTGTAAATGGGTCAGCTTCACATAACTTCTGGTCAACAATATCATATAATAACTTGTATACTACATAGTGTGGCTTGCCCTCTGAGAAAGGATCTGCTTCGTTAGCCATGGTGTTGTTAATGTAATCAGCATCTCCGTCCATACCATGTGTACAACCTTCCCACTGGCTCAATGCCCATGCATCATGTGTATTTGTGTAATAAGGATTGGTGCATTCTCCCTTATCCTTAATTGCCTGTAATGCTGCCAGGAAATCTTCCGGTGTCTTAGGAACTTCTGTAACACCTGCTGCTTCAAATACTGCTTTGTTGTAAACGATACCATTTGAAACATTTGCACCGGATGCCAAACCATATACTGTACCACCAGACTGCTTTGCATACAAATATGCTTCTGTATAAGTTTCACTTAACTCTTCTACTGTACCCAATGGCTCTAAGAAATCTGCAAATTCATTTGTTGGGATAGTATTTGGAATCATGAATACATCACCGTAATCACCGGTTGATAAACGAGTAGAAACATCTCCTTCGTAATCTTCCATTGCTTCAAATGAAACTGTTGTGCCAGGATACTTTGCTTCGAACTCTGCTTTATAATCTGCAAAGTCGGTATTTAATAAATCCGTTCTGTGAGTTAATACTGTGATTTCTCCAGTAATCTCTGCATTCTCACTTCCACCATCGCTTACATCATCACCGCTATTGCCTGCAGCTGATGTATTCCCACCATTATTACCACAACCTGCCAATAATCCGGCAACCATTGTTGTTGCAAGAGCAACGCTTAATAATTTCTTTCTCATATTGTTTCCTCCATTCTTTGTTAAGTTATCGTTAACTTATAATTGAATTATAAGTATTTCATACCGTTTTGTCAACACGGAATTCTATCTTATTGTAATCTTTGTATATAACGCCGAATACTTTTCGCTTTTTATTGTGCATTTTCCCATGTTTTTGTGATTTTTAACAAATTTCGTTCTCAGTATTTTTTATCTCAAACCTTTTTATATTTGCTAATTTATTTCCATTTATTACCTAATTATTACTTTAATTAACAAAAAAGTAGGGATGGTATGTTTTATAGCGTAATCACTATTTCGCATACCATCCCTTTAACTCTTGCTATTCCTCTATATTTCTTATACATTCTGCTCTTTTATGGATTGAAATCAGTTTCTTCCTCCTCATCGGTTTCTTCCGGTACATGCCATTCATCATCTTTCTTTTCTTCTTTTGGCAGATATTTTCGAAATGCCAGATTATAAAACATACCCAGCACCCATCCCAGGGCACCTACTCCGACTACCAAGGTTAAAATATTTGCTATAAAAAAGGTAAAATTTAATCCTATTAGAATTCCCACGCCTGCTACGCACAAAAGTGTAATTGGAAAATTCTGAATTCCCATAACCAACGCATTCTTCATGGTGTTTAAAATAGTATTTGTAAATTTTGCCTGAACCGCAAATACAAACATCAATTCAATCAGGTAAACAAACAATAAACATACCATAAGTACCGAGCAAATACGGCTTATGGTATCTGTACGATTCATCCAGAACCAGGTTGCATATCCAAGCCCACCACCTACAGCAGCCATGATCAGCCAAATCACTGTTGATTGCAAAAAATTCTGTCGGAATGATTTCCAAAAATTCCGAATTACATATCCGTCTCTTCCTTTTGCTAATTTCATTCCGGTATATAATAAAGCAGTCGTGGAGGCTCCAATCGTAACAATTGGAATAGAGCAAAGAATCCACATTAAATTCAACAGCATCATATCGCCAATCAGACTCATACATCTAAAAAATGGAGAATCCATGTTGAATATCTTTTCCTTCATTGCCTTAACCTCCTAATCATCTCACTGTTACACGAATCTATATCATTACCTTTTTTGTGCTGAATCCCGAATTACTATGTTCCCACTAATAACTTTTCTTCCTGCATGATAAGAACTGTCTCTCATCTTTCTTGCCAATGCATCCACTGCCGTTTCTGCCATCATCTCCTGACTAATTCGGAAAGTAGTAAGCTGAGGAGCGCACAGACTGGCATATATGTAATCGTCAAATCCCACAACTGAAACATCCTCTGGCACACGGTATCCAGCCGCCTTCAACTGTTCAATTAAATGATATGCTATTTCATCACAATTACATACAAATGCTTCCGGCATTTCCTTTGGCAGCTCTAATTGAATAAACTTACCGTTTTCATCTCTGTCTTTAATAATCCATGCCTCATTCAGTGGTATTCCCTGCTGCAGCAATGCTTTATAATATCCCAGATAACGATCCAGTATGCTGCTGGTAGCTGTCACATCCCCCACAAATCCTATCTTCCGATGTCCATTTTCCAATAAATAATTGGTTAAAATATAACTTCCATATACACTGTCACTTACCACTGTATCAATGGCAAAGTGTTCATCATAAAAATCCAAAAAGATATACGGAATATCTTCCTGTCTCAAAACATTAATATAATGTTTCTTTAATTGTCCCAAGACAATTAAACCGTCTATTTTATTCCCACTAACCATCTTTGGAAGCGTATCTGACTTTTCATCTTCGTAAGACAATATTTCCAAAATGCAGGAATAATTTACTTTTCCCAATTCAATCACTAATCTTTGATACAAATTAGAATAAAATGCATTATCTGAAAAGAATCGTTCCGCCACAACAACCCCCACATTGTAGCTCATGCCTTCTTTCATGCTTTTTGCCAAAGAATGATATCGATATCCCATTTCTTCTGCTTTCTGTTTAATTCGATTTCGGACTTCTTCACTAACCCCTTCCCGATCTGATAATGCTTTTGATACTGTAACGGTACTAACCTGAAGCTCGTTTGCAATATCCCGCATAGTTACTTTTTTCCCCATAGTGTTCTCCTGTGCTCCTTCCCCATAAAAGCCATCTTACATGACAACTTTATTCATTACTTTAATTTTATCACAGTTAAGTAAATTTGAAAAGCAATTTACTTAACTTTTACAAAAAAATAAAACGGAGAGATTCCCCTCCGTCTTATTTCATATATCATTCTAATAAGCTCTTCCAAAATAAACCATCTTCACTGCCGGTTTACCGCAATGTACACAGACATCACTTAATTTCTCCTGTTCAAACGGCATGCATCTGGTGGTTGCACCTGTCTCATCTTTAATAGCTGTTTCACATTCCGTATCACCGCACCACATACCTTTAATGAATCCCTGCTTGGTATCCAGAATCTCTTTGAATTCTTCCCAGTTTTTCGCTGTATGGGTGTTTGCATCCCGATGAGCCTTTGCCTTTTCAAACATATCTTTCTGGATTGTTTCCAGCAACTGACCAACCTTACTGTCTATCTCATCCAGCGATACTGTAATCTTTTCTCTGGTATCACGCCGAACCAGAACTGCCTGATTTGCTTCTATGTCTTTTGGTCCAATCTCCACACGGATTGGAATACCCCGCATCTCCTGTTCACTGAATTTCCAACCCGGACTCTTATCACTGTCATCTACCTTGACACGGAATGCACCTAATTTTTCCTTTAACTGTGCTGCCTTTTCCAGCACACCTTCCTTCTTCTGCTGAATCGGAATAATCATTACCTGAGTAGGTGCTACTTTTGGTGGCAATACCAAACCGGAATCATCTCCATGTACCATGATAATGGCGCCAATCAAACGTGTAGTCATACCCCACGAAGTCTGATGAACATACTGCAGTTTGTTGTCTTTATCTGTAAATTGAATTCCAAATGCCTTTGCAAATCCGTCTCCGAAGTTGTGGCTGGTACCAGACTGCAATGCTTTTCCATCGTGCATCAACGCTTCAATGGTATAAGTTGCTTCTGCACCTGCAAACTTCTCTTTATCTGTCTTTCGTCCTTTTACAACCGGAATTGCCAACACTTCTTCACAGAAATCTGCATACACATTCAACATCTGAATGGTTCTCTCCTCTGCTTCTTCCGCAGTTGCATGTGCCGTATGTCCTTCCTGCCACAGGAATTCTCTGGAACGGAGGAACGGACGAGTTTCTTTCTCCCAACGAACTACTGAACACCACTGGTTATATACCTTTGGCAAATCACGATAAGACTGAATCTCATCTTTATAAAAATCACAGAACAAAGTTTCTGAAGTCGGTCTGACACACATACGCTCCTGCAATTCATTCAAGCCGCCATGGGTAACCCATGCCACTTCCGGAGCAAAGCCTTCTACATGATCTTTTTCTTTCTGCAACAGGCTTTCGGGAATAAACATCGGCATATATACATTTTCTACTCCGGTTTCTTTGAACCGTTCATCTAACTGCTTCTGAATCAATTCCCAGATTGCGTAGCCAGCGGGCTTAATTGCCATACACCCCTTTACATTCGTATAGGATATCAGTTCTGCCTTTAATACCACATCGGTATACCATTGTGCAAAATCTTCGTCCATAGAGGTAATTGCTTCTACTAACTTCTTCTCCTTTGCCATAATGACGTCTCCTTTTCTTATAATCCGGTTTTAACATTGTTATTATAGTAAACTATAACAAATTATGCAAGGTTTCCGTTTGCTTTTTCCAATTCATTCTTTTCATTTACAATCCGAAAGATTTCCCTTCCTATTAAATATCCTACCGGTCCCAGCAAAAAACCGAAAATTCCAAACAAACGATATCCCACATACATTAAAAATAAGGTAAGAAGCGTACTCATTCCCAATCTCCGGCCCAGCAGCCTCGGTTCTAATAATTGACGGTTCAAAGTACAAAGCAGATACAAAACCACCAGACCAACACCCATTCTCCAATCTCCGCTCAACAGTCGATAAATTGCCCATGGCACAAGAATCGTTCCGCTTCCAAATACCGGGAAAGCATCTATGATTCCAATCAACAGTGCCAACAGGATAAAATACGGATTCTTCAATATCCATAAACCAATTCCGCAAAGGGCCGCCTGAACCACTGCAATGATTCCTTCTGCCCGGACATACACTCCCAGCAAATGCAGAACTCCTCCCAATACCTGACGGGCATATCCCATAATCTTTCCTTGTTGAAATAAATGGTGGTAATTCTTCAAAATACATAACGTTGCATATAACATGATAAAAAAGAATAAAACAGAAGCAAATACCTGTTTTAAAGCTGCAACTGTACTGGTAGTCAGCTTTGGCAATACAGTTGTCTGAAAATCCGAAAAAATTCCAAGTAAGGTTTCCATAGCATAAGAAAATGTAGCACCTTCTTCCAGATGAAATCCGGTATCAATATAACTGCAGCAATTACCCAAACCTGCCATAAACTGTTCCTTATAAAACGGAAGATAAATTACAAAATTCTCCATTTGCCGATAAAGTGCCACTAATGAATACTTTCCAATTAACAATATCAGCCCTCCTGCCAACAGCAATACAGCCAGTGACGCCCATTTCTCTGACAGTTTCTTATAGCTTATCAGCCAGTCCACCACCGGACGCAGCATCCCTGCCACTATAAATGCAATTAAAAAAGGAACCACAATTGGAAGAAGATACCGGAATACAAAAATAATTCCCAGTATGATTCCTACAATCAGGATTCCATTATATAGTTCCTTTTTTTGTTTTATTTTAGTTATGAATTCGTTCATGCCATGGACTCCATATTTATACTACTTAAAATGCAGATGCACTGATTAGATTTGCAGTTTATACATCCACATTTATCAACTGTCCTTAGTATGAACGGATTCAATTTCTCATATTCGAATTAAGATTTCAGTTCTAAAAATCTTCCATCTCAATCACTTCAAAAGCTTCTCCTTCCGGTTCATTTTTGAACACCATATGTTTATCGGTTACGGGATGCTCGAATTCTAATCGGGTAGCATACAGACCAATTTGCTGATATCTTCGCTTTACCTTCTGAAAACGAGGATTATACTTAGTATCTCCCCAGATACCGGCTCCCTGATTCGCCATCTGTACCCGAATCTGATGATGCCTGCCGGTCACCAATTGAATTAATACATAGGATAAAATACCTTCATCCGTTTCAAATACATCTAATACTTCATAATCCAGAACTGCTTTTTTCGCTCCTTTGGTGCCTTTTGCCACCACCTTTGTGGTATTCGTTTTACTGTCCTTCAAAAGATAATCCTCTAAGGTACCAAATTCTTCCGGCAATTCGCCGGTTAATACCGCCTGATAATACTTTATCATAGTTCCATCCTGCACCTGATCACTTAAGTTTGCTGCTGCCTGCTGCGTCTTTGCAAGCACCATAATTCCTCCCACCGGACGGTCCAACCGATGAATTACTGCAAGGTATGGCTCTTCATCCAGTTCTTCTTTATCATAAATGTAGCTTTTAAAATAATTTACCACATCCTCATCATTACTTTTGTCTGCCTGACTGGAAACTCCCTGTGGTTTTACGCATACAATTATACTGTCATCCTCATATAAAATCGGTACTTTCATAATCTATTCCTCCCTACTTGTCCTCTTTTATTTCGTCGTCTTTCTTATCAGCATCCATTTTCTTTGCCTTTAATACTCTACTTCTAACAATGTCAGTCCCTGGGGTGGCGCCGTAAAGCCTGCCTGCTGCCGGTCCTTTTGTTCCAAAATATCTGTTACACTTTCCGGTGTTCGTTTCCCTTCTCCCACTTCTATGAGGGTTCCGGTCAGAATTCGCACCATATTGTACAAGAATCCATTTCCACGATAGGTAATCCGAATTTCATCTGTCAGTTCTTCTATCTCAATGGAATCTAAGGTGCGAATGGTAGACTTTTTTATATGCTTATTGGAGCAAAAGCTTTTAAAATCATGGGTTCCAATCAGATAAGGTACTGCCTGCCGCATAGAAGTAACAGATATGGATTCCTTATGATGATATACATAATTCCGTTCGAACACATTCGGAACTGCACCTGTCCAGATTCGATAACAATAAGTTTTACCAACTGCCGAAAGTCTGGCATGAAACCGTTCCGACACTTGTTCTACCCGTAATATTGCAATATCTGCCGGAAGATATTGATTCACGGCGTCTCTCAATGCTTCTTCCGTCCAGTTCCGGTTCAACTTACAGGAGCATACCTGTCCCTTTGCATGAACACCGGCATCGGTCCTTCCTGCTCCCTGTACTTCTACAGCCCGCCCTTCCAAGCGACTCAGCAGATTTTCCAGCTTTCCCTGTATGGTTTTTTCCGTATTACCTTGTTTTTGCCAGCCATCATACCGACTGCCATCATAAGCAAGCGTCAGCTTGTAATTCATCAAAATCCTTCTTTCATTCATTAAATAAACTGACATTCATATTTCTTCAATATTAATATCAAAACGATACCCTCTTGTATTATACCTTAAACCGATATCCCACACCCCAGATTGTTTCAATATACTGTGGCTTGGCCGTATTCAATTCAATTTTCTCACGAATTTTCTTGATATGTACCGTAACGGTAGCAATATCACCAATGGAATCCATATTCCAAATTTCCTTGAATAATTCTTCTTTGGTATATACATGATTCGGATTGCTGGCCAAAAATGTCAACAAATCAAATTCCTTCGTGGTTAGTATCTTCTCTTCTCCATTTACAAATACTCTTCGTGCAGTCTTATCAATTTTGATTCCTCGTATTTCTATAAACTCATTTTCCTGAGCCATTCCACTTCCTACTAATCGCTCATACCGCGACAAATGTGCCTTTACCCTGGCAACCAACTCACTTGGGCTGAATGGTTTCGTAATATAATCATCTGCTCCCAGCTCCAAGCCCCGAATCTTATCAATATCTTCCTTTTTAGCAGATACCACAAGAATTGGTATATCCTTTACTTCTCGGATTCGCTTGCAGATTTCAAATCCATCCACCGTTGGCAGCATCAAATCTACAATAACAATATCATAGTTTTCCAACAATGCCCGATCCAAACCTTTCTGCCCATCATTTTCAATATTGACCTCAAAATCATACAACTCCAGGTAATCCTTTTCCAGTTCAGCAATTGTCTGTTCATCTTCAATAATCAATACTTTTTTCATATCTATTTCCTCCTGGTTTACTTTTAACTATTTTCATCCTGATACTTTTTCAAAGTAAATGCAATTAGTGTTCCTTGTCCTTCTTCACTTTCTGCCCAGATTTTTCCGCCATGTTCTTCAATAATCTTTTTAGCAATTGCCAAGCCCAGACCACTACCTCCTGTAGAAGAATTCCTTGAGGAATCTGTACGATACATCCGCTTAAAAATCAATGGCAAATCTTTTTGGGCAATTCCATTTCCATTATCCCGGATTCCTATATAAATATAATTATCTTCATAGGGTTTTACTTGTATCCAAACTTTTCGGTTCTGCTTCTGATTATACTTTTTCGCATTAATCACAATATTGCTGATTACCCGGCGAAGTTGTTCCGGATCTGCTATCACACGGGTATCCCTGCTGCAATCATTCTGATATTCCAAGGTTATATCTGCCGCCTCCATATCCATGGATATATCCTCAATGCAATCATCAAAATAAGACGCCACATTGATTTTTACAAAATTGTATGGAATTGAATTATTATCAATTTTTGAATATAGGGATAATTCATTAATTAACACGTCCATTTCATTGGTCTTATTATATATCGTCCGAATATAACGGTCTGCTTTCTCCGGTGTGTCTGCCACTCCGTCCATAATTCCTTCTACATAACCTTTTATAGCGGTAATTGGCGTTTTCAAATCATGGGAAATGTTACTAATCAGTTCACGATTTTCTTGTTCCTGCCGCATCCGTTCATCCACAGACTCTTTTAATTTCAGCCGCATTTCATTGAAGGACTGGCACACCTGCCCGATTTCATCATCCGACAACACCTCAACATCTTCTTCCAGATTTCCTTCTTTAATACGCTCCGTCCCTTCTTGCAATAATTTCAGCGGGCGCACGAAAATCCAATAAATATACAAGGAGGTAAAACCGCTGACCAGCATCAGCACACCAATCACCAGAATCATAATCTCAATCAATATCTGCTTCATATTCCGAACCAGAGAATCCGTATATGTAATTATAAATGCTGAACCCGTTCTTCCGTCCCCCAAAGAAAAATCCTGTTGTCGAAGAAAAAACGGCCGTTCTGCATCAACAAATAATCCACCTTCCAATTCAGTATTTGCACCATAAGCCGGCAACTGGTTTTCCAGTTCCGTTACATCTTCTTGTCCGGTATAATATAACTCATCCTCAATACGAATCAAAAGAAACGCTTTACTGGCATTCAGGCGATTATTAATTTCATCTAAATAAGTGGTGTCCAATAACCGATCCGGATGTGCCTCTGTATCTCCCTGAACCTCGGAAATAATTTCTTCCGCAACCCCATTCATTATAAGAATTGGATTTGCATATGATTCAATCCCGGATGTTGCATTTCCTGCTCCATATACACTATTCAAATAAATCCGCCCAAATACAATACTTCCAAAAATAATAATCATAAACGGAATCAATACCAGCGGAATAACAAGCATTTTCACTTTATCTGCTATTTTCATATATTTCCCTACCTCTATCAGCAGCCAAATATATATGTCCCTATTTGGCTACATCATCCTCTAACTTAATAAAGTATAGCATATGAGTCTCAAAATGTACTTGAAAATTCTTTTTTTTTATGAACTTTTTATAGACTGGGTTAATTATTCTTATATACGACCGATATATTAGATAGCGATATTTGTCTGTGGCAGGAAGCCAATACAAATACGATAACTACCTGCAACATTTTTGCAGGCCACACATAGTTTATTCCATGATATATGGAACTACAACCAAGGAGGGTGATCAAATGATTCAAGGTGTTTCAAATTCTTCGTATACACCAGCAGCCACATCTGCAGCCACAACTTCATCTGCTGCAGGAAGCGCTTCAACAGTCAAAACAGATGATACAGCAGCTGTTTACGAAAAAAGTACAAGTACAACAACAAACAAAACAGATCAAAAGGATAATTCTGCTATCGTCGCAAAGTTAAAAGCAGATGCAGATGCCAGAGTATCTTCCTTAAAAAGTTTGGTAGAAAAACTGTTTACCAAACAAGGAGAAACCTTTGCATGGGCAAATGCCAGCAACGAAGATATCATGAATGATTCTTCCTTCTGGAATGCCATTCGTACAGGCAACTTCGAGGTAGATGATGAAACAGTTGCACAGGCCCAGGCCGATATTGCAGAAGATGGATACTGGGGTGTAAACCAGACCTCTGATCGTATGGTGGATTTTGCAAAAGCTTTAACCGGTGGTGACAGTAGCAAGATTGAAGAAATGCGAGATGCAATTAAAAAAGGCTTTGAAGAAGCTAAAAAGCTTTGGGGCGGTGAGTTGCCAGAAATTTCCCAGAAGACTTATGATGCAACTATGGAAAAGCTAGATAAGTGGGCAGAAAAAGAAAATCAATAAATTATGGGTTAACGTA
>CAMEWU010000056.1 GCA_945946715.1 uncultured Clostridium sp.
ACTAGCCATGCTGATAATCCTATCCTTCCCTTACATGGTACGCTCTGCATAAGCCGACATCAGTTTTTCTGCAAAGCTTTCATTGCTGACATTATAAGTACCATTCTGAATCGCAGTTTTCAATTCGTCCACTTTGTTCTGACGAACGTCCGGCACATTTGCCAACGCTGACTTTGCAATCTGCATATCTTTGCCAATAGAAGAAAATGATACCTGATCCGTGGTATTTACATTTCCGGTATAGCCGGCCTTTCCAGTCTTTCTGGTCTTACCAACACCGTACAACTGACTAATCTGGTTATAAGCATCTATACGCATAATAGCCACCTTCCTCCTTGAAAATAATTCTTCTATACATTATTTATCGTCACTTTCTACATTTACTTTAGCGATTCTTTTAAAAAAGAACAGACAGTGCAATTATTCATACACCGTCTGTTTCTTTCTCTTAGATTGTTCAAACTGTCAATACAGTTTTCTTCTATATTATTCACCCAACGAGGTCTTTTCTGTTACAGTCACCTTCTGGTCATAACAGGTAAATATTTCATTCACTGTCTCCTGCTTCATTTTTGGTGTAATCAGACTGACAAGAGGAACCACAATCAGGCTGGCAACCATTGCTATTGCACCGGCATTAATTGGCGATGCAATAAACTTAAAGAACATATTGGATACCGTCAATCCCACGCCTACTGCAAAGCTTGCCCAAACAGAGGCTTTGGTAACCTTTTTGGAATATAAACCATACATAAATGGTGCCAGAAATGCACCTGCTAACGCACCCCAGGAAATACCCATAAGCTGTGCAATAAAGGTTGGTGGATTTAACGCAATAACAACTGAAAGAATGATGAAAAATGCTATTAATACCCGCATCACAATCATCTGAGTCTTTTCCTTCATATCTTTCACTACTGTACCTTTAATAAAATCCAGAGTTAATGTAGAGCTGGAAGTCAGTACCAAGGATGATAAAGTAGACATAGATGCTGATAATACCAATACAATTACAATACCAATTAAAATATCCGGTAATGTAGACAGCATTTGTGGCACAATCGCATCATACATTACGCTGCCATCCGATTTATAAATATCTGCATCTGCGTATAACCTTGCAAATCCTCCAAGAAAATAACAACCGCCGGAAATAATAATGGCAAATATGGTAGATACCACCGTACCGGTCTTAACTGCACGTTCGTCTTTAATTGCATAGAATTTATGTACCATCTGTGGCAGACCCCAGGTACCTAAGGAAGTCAATACTACAACGCCAATCAGATTTACGATATCCGGGCCAAAGAAAGAAGTAAATGCACCCTTTTGCCCCATAGTCACTGCAATATCACTTTCAATCTCTGACAATTGGAATACAGCTTCATAAAAGCCTCCATGTCCATTCAAAACAGCCATAATAACAGCTACAATACCAATGAGCATGATAATGCCCTGAATAAAATCATTTATTGCTGTTGCCATATAACCACCCAGAATTACATATACACCAGTCAAAACTGCCATAGTAATAATGCAAGCGGCATATGGAATATCAAACGCCATTGCAAATAGCCGGGACAATCCATTATAAATAGATGCAGTATATGGAATCAGGAATATGAAACAGATTGCAGATGCTACTAATTTCAACGCTTTGCTATCATACCGTTTTCCAAAAAAATCCGGCATGGTCGCAGATTCCAGTTTCTGGCTCATAACTCTGGTTCTCCGTCCCAGAATCACCCATGCCAACAGACTTCCGATAAAAGCATTTCCAAGTCCTATCCATGTAGATGCCAGACCGTATTTCCAGCCAAATTGCCCGGCATACCCTACAAATACAACGGAAGAAAAATAGGATGTACCAAATGCAAAGGCGGTCATCCACGGTCCTACACTTCTTCCCCCCAATACAAAATCATTCACATTTGTTGCTTTTTTTCTGGAATAGATACCCACTGCAATCATAATTGCAAAGAATACCACCAGCAGAATTACTTTTACTGCCATTTTCTCTCTCCTCTTCTTACAGCATATTACACGTTTTTAAGACTTTTTTGTCTTTCTACGTCACATGTAACCTATTGTAGCACAAATGCTTTGATAATGCAATGCGTTAAAGTGTTGAATTCTTTTCTATCGATTATCCAAAAACCGCATTCTTGCAGACTCTTTCTGTCTTGGTTCAACCACCGGCTCCGGTTTCTTTTTAATAGCACTGGCCAGGTTATTTGTCATAGTTGTCTTACAGTTATCACAAAACCGTCCGGTCTTAATCATTGCACCACACTTTTCGCATTCCAGACCTACCATGGATGCATCTGAGAACGCCAGACGTTCCTGCCGTACCCACCGCTTAATCTGATTAACAGAAACATCATTTTCTTCTGCCACCATTGTAATCGGTGCTTCCGGATGTTCTTTTACATATTTCTTTACTTCCTGAAACTTGTCCTCTAACAGTTTTTCACATGTAGGACAAATTGGTTTTCCAATATAATTGAACATCTTGTTACAGTTTTTACAATTTCTTATATCCATCTTCATTCCTCCTCTTAACGCGAACTAAAATCGTCCATTCCTTTTCCAATACAGATACTGGTAAAATACACCTGTGCAACCCCCGCCTGATGAAGAATCTCCGTGCAGGCTTCAATGGTTGCCCCTGTCGTATAAATATCATCTACCAGTAGCACCTTGTCTAATTTTACTCCTTTTCCGGCAAAGTGAAAAGCCTTTTTTAAATTACGTAATCTCTCTTTATCATTTAACTCCTTTTGGGGAAGCGTATCCACATTCCGAGTTAATTGCCTGTTATAACATGGCACCTGCATTTTTCTACTTAGTCGCCGGGCTATTAATTCTGCCTGATTATATCCCCGAATCTGTTGTTTGTGTCTGTGAATAGGAATCGGCAGAATCCCATCAAAATGAATTCCGGAAAACTCCATCCCATATCGATTCCAGATTGCCTCACTATAGAAATCTGCATATTCTCTCCGATTATGATACTTAAATGCTGTCACTCCTTTTTTCAGAGGTTCTGCATAATAAAATACCGGAAATCCCTGAACATAATGCTTGGGGATTCGCTGACAGTCACTACAATACTCCTGTTCCTCTTTCCATAATCCTTTTCCGCATTTCATGCAACGGGCACCTGTAATATAAGGAAGCTGACGACTGCATTCCGGACATATCAATGGATTTTCCCGGTTTGGCGTTACGATTTCCTGACAAACCGGGCAGCGTCTGGGATAAAGTAAATTAATGGCCGGTACGAAATTCAATTCTGTCTCCTTTCTGCTCCTGTTCCTGTATTGCCTGTTTCAACCCGGAATACCGCTTTTGTTCATCTGCATTATCTACCATTTCGTGGATTTTATATCCATTTCCCACAATCACTACACATTTTTTAGCCCGTGTAATTGCAGTATACAGAAGATTGCGATGAAGCAGTATCCGAGGGCCATTCCATATAGGTAAAATTACTGCCGGATATTCACTCCCCTGTGATTTGTGAATCGTGATAGCATAAGCAAGTTCTAATTCTTCCAGCAGTTTAAAATCATAAGTAACCACCTTATCATCATCCATTAATACCTTTACCTGCTCTGCGTAATGATCAATCTCCTGAATGATTCCAATATCGCCATTGAATACCCCCATCCCTTTTTCCTGTTCAAAGTATCCGGATTTATCATAAACTGCCCATTCCAGCTTATAATTATTCTTCACCTGCATAACCTTATCCCCTTCCCTGAACAGGATATTCCGGAAGGTATACTCTTTCTTTTTCTCAGAAGGAGGATTTAAAATTGCCTGCAATTCTTTATTCAAATTCTCTACGCCAAGTTCTCCCTGCCGCATAGGTGTCAATACTTGAACTTCATAAGGTTTTGCATCCACATATTTGGGCATTTTCTCTGAAACCAGCCTTCCTACCTCTTCAATAATCGCTCTGATTTGATTTCGTGGCAGCAGAAAAAAGTCCCTGCTCTTATTATCCATAACCGGATAAATTCCGGCATTAATCTTGTGAGCATTTAGCACAATATCGCTGTTTTCTTCCTGCCGGTACACCGTAGATAATTCAATTACCGGAAATGCTTTCGAATTAATAACATCTTTCAGCACATTTCCAGGTCCTACACTTGGCAGCTGATTTACATCTCCAACTAAAATCAGATGGGTGCCAGGTATTATTGCCTGCAGCAATGCATGCGCCAAATATATATCTACCATTGACATTTCATCTATAATGACCACATCCGCTTCCAGCGGATTCTGAGCATTGCGTTCAAACCGAACCCCGGCATCTTCTTCTACTCCACCATTCAGTTCCAACAGCCGATGAATCGTCTGAGCCTGATAACCGGTAGCTTCTGTCATTCTTTTTGCTGCCCGTCCGGTAGGGGCTGCCAGTCGAAGTTCCAGACCTTCCTGCTCAAAGTATTGAATTATCGTATTAATAACTGTAGTTTTACCGGTACCGGGACCTCCTGTAATAATTACCAAACCGGAAGTGGCCGCCTGACGAACAGCAGAACGTTGCAGTTGATCCAGTTCAATATCTGATTTCTCTTCGATTTTCTTCAGAATCTCCTGTATCTGATTATCCGGAACGTCATAGGCCAGATTTAAATCTGCCAGCATCCTTGCTGTGTCCAGTTCCTTATAATACTGAGTGCTTCCATATACAGCCAGAGTCCCTTCCATTTCTTTTATAATGATTTTCCGCTCCAGCTGTAATTCTGCCAGCTGATGTTCAATTCCTGTCTGGTACGTGTCCCAAGGCACATCTGTTCCTTCCGGCACCAGAAAGCTGGTCACCTTTCTTATCAACATTTCTTTTGGAAGATACATATGTCCCAGATTCCCTGACTGATTTAAGGTATATAATACAGCAGAACGAATTCGAAATTCCGAATCCTGCCCGATGCCCACCCGTCTTGCGATTTCATCTGCTATTTTAAATCCCACACCTTGTATATCTTCTGCCAGCTGATAGGGATTTTCTTCCACCACCTTATATAACCGTGGTCCATATTCGTTATAAATCTTTACCGCCAGATGTGCATTGATTCCATATTTGCCTAAAAACATCATGGCTTGCCGGATATCCTGACTTTCATGAAACTGTATCCCGATTTCTCTGGCCTTTCGTTCCGAAATTCCCTTAATCTCTGACAAGCGTTCCGGTTCAAACTCAATAATCCGAAAGGTATCTTTTTTGAATTTCTTGACAATATGCATTGCCAGCACCGGGCCAATCCCTTTTATAGCACCAGAACACAGATAACGCTCCATGCTGTCAACATCTTCCGGCATACGCAGTTCATAACCGGTGATTTTAAACTGGGTTTCATAGTAGGGATGTTTGATTTCTTCTCCCTCTGCACTTATGTAAAGGCCTGCCTCTGCTCCTTCTACATACCCCACCAGAATATGCGAATCGTCTAAGTCTTCTTTCGTCATAACAGACAGAACCGTATATCCGTTTTCTTCATTTCGATATATGATTTTTTCAATATAGCCTTCTATATTCAATCCATTATCTCCTGTTCTTAAATTCTTAAACAGTCAAAAGGGCTGCCGAACGAAGACACATATCTGTGCTTCATTCATGGCAGCCCCATACCATGATTTACATATTCATATTTTGTGCAGTTTCTGTGTCTATCTGTTCTCCAGCTTCCTGCTCTGCGGTTTCTGAATCTGTTTGCTTCATCCCTGTCTCAACAGTTACTGCTTCTGTTGCCTTTATCTTCGCCGCATTCATATTATTCTTCATAGAATCATACAGCATCTGAGCAATCCCCAAATCACCTTTTTCTGAAATGATAGAAGAATATTCCTGCAATATCATATCTCCAAAGTAATCTAGATACTTATTATCCTCCTCTTCTTCCGATTTGGGAATACTTTCCTGTACCTGTTTCATTACCTGTTCAACTAAGTAAGCTTCAAATTCCTGACAAGCTTCCATCAATTCATCATCGCTTGCTTCCTGCAATGCATTTCCCTTTAACTTGCCCTCTAAAGCCGACGATTTTACACTTCCCACATCATTCTGGGTGTAGTAACCACTATAAATATCACCAATAGAACTAGTCATATGCTACCCCTACCTTCTTAAGTTATTTGCCTGTTCCAGCATCTCATCTGATGCCTGAATCACTTTAGAGTTCATCTGATATGCACGCTGTGCCACAATCAGATTTACCATTTCATCAGCCACCTGAACGTTGGATGCTTCTATGTATTTATGGTGGGTCGCACTTCTGGTTATACCTTCTGTCTGAGACTCCTCCATAGGAGTTCCGGATGCCACCGTCTGTCTGTAACGGTTTCCGGACGATTTTTCCAGTCCCGCCGGATTATTGAACTGCACCACACCCAGTTGTACATTATATAATACATTTCCATTGGCATCTCTCTGCACCAAATTAACCTGTTCATCCCCGGAAGTAACCGTTATTGTACCATCTTTCGCAATGCTTAAGGAAGTAGCATTGATACCTGTCGGAATGATAATCGGGTTATTATACTGATCCAGAACCGGATTGCCATCTGATGTACATAGCATTGTTCCATTTGCTACCGGTGAAACTGCAAAATTACCATCCCGGGTATACTGAATTTCTCCGGTTTCTACCTGCACCTTAAAGAAACCATCGCCCTCAATCGCCACTGCAAAAGGACTCTCATTAGGAGTCAGATTGCCTTGAACAAAATTACTGGTTATGGCTGCAGTCCGGCTTCCTAAGCCTACCTGTGCTCCAACCGGTTTTTCTTCTCCTGCATTATTGGTAGAACGTGTCTGCAGAGTCTGATACAATAATGATTTAAATTCTGCAGTTTCGCTTTTATAACCGGTTGTATTCAAATTTGCCAGATTGTTGGCAATTGTATCTACATTTTCCTGCTGGGCAATCATTCCGCTTGCCGCAGTCCATAATGATCTTACCACACGCTGCTCCTTTCTACTACTCTACTCCATTACACTTTACCAATTTCATTGACTGCCTTATCCAAGGTAGAATCAATGGTCTGCATCATTTTCTGATTGGTTTCATATGCTCTTGTAATCGTAATCATACTTACCATCTCATTAATTACATTTACATTGGAAGTCTCTAAATATCCCTGACGGGTTAACGCTGTACCTGCTACCATACCGGCTTCCGGCAAGGCTTCAAACATATTCTCACCATATAATGTCAGTGCCTCGTAATTTTCAAAATCTACAATCTGAATCTGTCCCACAAATACTTCATTGGCATAAATATTCCCCAACGAGTCAATAGATACCTCTGCCGTATCCGCACCTGGAATCTGAATTCTCTGATTGTTGGCACCCAGCACAAAATCCCCATCCTTAGTCACAAGATAACCATCCCTGGTAACAGTGAACGAGCCATCACGTGTGTAACGTATATGTTCTACTCCACTCTTGTCTGTTGTGCTAATGGTAAAAAATCCGCTGCCTTCCAATGCGATATCATATGGATTGCCCGTTTCCCGAAAGCCGCCCTGAGAAAAATCAGTATAAGTTTCACCGATCTTCACGCCCAGGCTAACAGTTCCGATTCCCTTAGCCAAATACGGATCAGAATCATCATCTACCCGTAAGGCAAGTTCCCGGTCAAAGGACTGAGATGTAACACCCATCTTCTTATATCCGGTGGTATTGGAATTTGCCATATTGTTAGAAATAACATCCAATCGTCTCTGCTCATTCCGCAATCCGGTATACGCTGTGTATAGGCCTTTTACCATTCTTTCAACTCCTTATCCTATTCTGCTGGTTATTCCGTTCTTTCAAAATCTGTTCTTTTACCGCTTAATCTCTTTTTCCTGATAAGAATTCAATATACTTTCCTGTACCAATGGCAACTGCTGTTAATGGATTGTCTGCAGTGATTGTAGTAATACCTGTCTTTTCTTCAATCAATTCTTCCAGACCATTCAGCAATGATCCGCCACCGGTCAAAACAATACCACGGTCAGAAATATCAGCTGCCAGTTCCGGAGGAGTACGTTCCAGTACACTGTGTACTGCTTCTACAATCTGTGCTGTGGTTTCCCGTAATGCTTCTTCAGTCTCTGAAGAAGTGACTGTAATCGTCTTTGGAAGACCTGTTACCAGATTTCTACCACGAACCTCCATGGTTACTTCTTCCGGACGCTTGTAACAGGTTCCGATGTTAATCTTAATTTCCTCTGCTGTCCGTTCACCAATTAACAAATTATGCTTTTTACGCATATAGCGGACAATCGCTTCATCAAAATCATCACCGGCTGTTTTTACAGAAGTACTTACAACGGTACCACCCAAAGAAATAACTGCAATATCTGCTGTACCACCACCGATATCAACAATCATATTTCCACATGGTCTGGCAATATCAATACCTGCACCAATGGCTGCAGCTACCGGTTCTTCAATAATGGATACATCTCTGGCTCCAGCCTGATAAGTTGCATCTTCTACTGCCTTCTTCTCAACCTCTGTAACACCACTTGGCACACAGACACTGATTCTTGGCTTCCTGCCAAAAATGCTTCTGCCCACTGCTTTTTGAATAAAATACTTCAACATCTTCTCAGTAATGGTATAATCAGAAATAACACCCTGTTTCAAAGGACGAACAGCTACGATATTACCCGGAGTTCTTCCCAGCATCAATCGTGCCTCTTCACCAATTGCCTTGATTTTGTTCGTATCTCTATCAAATGCAACTACAGACGGCTCCTTTAATACAACGCCTTTTCCCTTAACATATACCAGAATACTAGCGGTTCCTAAATCAATTCCAATATCTGAACTTGCCATAATAATCCCCTTTCTGATGGACAAATTTAAATCTTTTTTTCCTATTATAATCACTCTGGAAATTTTTTCAAAGTGGATTTCAAGATTTCAGCAAATTCACCGATACTGAAACTAACTTATCCTTATATATCGACATTTTGCATACAAATCTTTACTATTATTCTAACCAATATTTTACTTTTAAATCATAAGACCGGTTAATTCTCACGCATAATGACAATTTTAGCATCCTGCCCATTCTGCCATACCATTTCCAGCTCCTGGATATTCATTATTTTATTTACCCTCTGGATATAGCTTTGCCATTTAATATCGCCGATTGGCTGAACCCCTTCCCTGGTATAGGTCGGCGTTGGCTCCGGTAAAAAGGAACGGCTGTCCATACCTGTCACATCAATTCCAAAGAGTGTTTCCATAGCTTCATTGGCGAACAGAACTTTCCCTGTCTGTATATCTTTAATAAATACACACTCTTTTACATAATTATAGGCATTTAGCAAATCTTTATTTAATGCATGTACATAGCCGGTATTTCGACTGCGTGCCAAAATACCTTGTATGATATCTGCTACATCCTGACAATATGAAATCTCCCGTTCCAGAAAAATCCGTTTCTCCTGACTGGTAAAAACCAGTCCTCCATAGATTTCCTTATTTACCACCAGTCCAAAAATCATCATTGCCCGTGATTTCGTCTGAGACATGAGATATTCCATCTGAACCGATGGCTCTCCCTGTCCATATATCACATATCCGCCATTGGATATCAATTCATCCTTACGGCAAAACTCTGCCATACGCCAGCTCTGATCCGGATAATCCTTGAATTCTGCATCCGGAACTGCCCATTTAGCTACACAGGAATAGGTTTCCTGACTACCGTCTCCACAATAGACTGCGATAGATGTAATATGTAGCAGTTCACAGGTTTTTTCCAGGATTTCCTGCATGGTTGCATTCGCATCATTTCTCATATTTGCAAATGCCCTCGCCAAAATCAGCTGCCCTTCCAGTTCTTCGCTCATGGCACGTTCTGCCAGCCGGCTCTTTCTGGAATCCTGTTCCAGATACTGGTTGTCAAAACCGGCTTTTACCATAATATCAATCATTTTCTGGAAAGACTCAATAGAATTATGCAACCGTGATACCGCCTCTTCATCAAAGGCACATATCAGACAGGCAGCCGCAACCTTTCCGTCCAATATAAGTGGTACCGCTCCAATCTGCTTTTCAAAATAGTCATGTTCCAATTCCAGTATACAGAACTTCTGACGCTTTTCTACCATTTGAAGAGCTTCAGCCAGTTTCTCCCGATATTTTGGTCGTTCCAGCATATCATAAAACTCACCCAGACGAATCATTGGACCGGTCGGCTTTGTCAATTGTCTGCCTTCTCTATCAACCACTACTGCATATAACTGGTTATTTGCAGCAAATGCTTCGATAAATTCCTGCACAACACCTCTTTCAAGAAAATCCTCAAATAGTTCTCCTGATTCTTGGGCCGAGCCACTCATTACATAATCCAGCTTTTCTTCCAGGGCCTTTTGGTTCTGAATCAGATTTTGTTCATAACTGCTTTCTTCCGTAGCGTCCTGCATCAACAATTCTACATCATACATATAGGCATCAATGGTTTTTACTGAAATACAGAACTTAATCCATCTTACCTTTCCATCCTCACCACGAATCCGGCATTTGTTCATATAATTATTTACCGGCATATTCTGGGCATTCACCAAGATTTCTGTCATCATCTGCCGGTCTTCCTGAATAATATAATCTGTGAAACTCTTTCTGCCTTTTCGCAAATCTTCCACATCCAGTCCAATGGTCACTGCATTAGACGACACATATTTTACCGTTCCTTTTTTATTTAAAAACCGTTTAACTAACACAACCTGATTGCTTTGTTCAATAGCAGCACGAAGATACTGGTTTTCATCTTTTTCTAACTTTTCACCAGTCACATCAACCATAACGATTTCCATGCTTTCAATCTTTCCATCTGCATTTCTCAGAAAATGAACATTTGCCCGAACATAACATACTTTTCGGCTCTCTGTTACAATTCGATACTCCATGCAGTCTTGTTCCCTTTCATCTCTGGAACGTTCTGCCAGTCCACCGGTTACCGCATCCAGGTCATCCGGATGAATCAAATCCTTAAACCGAAGCTTACCACTATAAAATTCTTCACAGGTATAGCCATAACGATTAATATTCCGACTAATATAATTCAGCTTTATTTCTTCTTCGTTTTCGAAATTCACATGTGCAATAATAACATGACTATTTTCAATAATACGCTCCAGAAGCCATTGATTCATACCCATTCCTGAACGTTGGTCGAATATAAGCATATACATACGTTTATCTTCAACCTCGAATTCATTTACAATTCCGGCAATAGGGAATTCCTTATTCCCGTTAGATATGAGCAAATGGTGTTCAACAATCGCTTTTCGGTCATGGAGCTGTTCCCAAAAGCGGCCGGAATCTGCAATTTTTTCAATAGACATTGTAATAATCTGGGTTTTTTGTCCTAAAATCAGCTTTGCTTCATAATTCATAATAAGGACTTTACCGGTTTCTGCCTCAAAGACAACTACCGGAAATTCAATTCGTTTTGAAAAGTCCTGATAACAATCAAATCGTAGCTTTCCCATCCTTTGCTGATCTCCTTTCTAAGAATTAAACTCTTTTCCCTTCTATTAAATCTTCCTTTTCAATAAGGGCATATAAAAGAGAAAAGGCTGTTCCAATGTAACTACTGGAACAGCCCGAAATATT
>CAMEWU010000057.1 GCA_945946715.1 uncultured Clostridium sp.
AATGAATGTTATAATCAGATTAGAAGATGAAAGAGATTATCGTCGAGTAGAAGAAGTTTTTTGGTCGACCTGAATATTATCCGCAGTTTGGATTTAAGGAAGCTTTTTTTAGAAATCAAATTCCGTTTGTAGGAGTGGCAATTCTCAATTTGTGTGGATTAGAAACAGAATATGTGTTTGACATAAAAGCGGTTAAGTGTTAATATAATATCAAAGAAGTGCTACCGATAGACGGTTAGCCTGATATTGAAGATCAAAAATGACCGCCAAGTTTTCTCAGGACAGGGCGGTTATTTTTGTGTCTTATCATTGCTCTTAGAACCAACGGTATAACCAAGAGCAAAGCAAGTGATACATAAGCTGATGATGGCTATAAAAAGATCCGTTGTAAGCATAAACACAAACCTCCTCACAAGATTTCCGAAATAGGATTTCTATGTAAACGCAAGCTATAACTCCTGCGGAGAAGGCTAACCGCCTACCGAATAGGGTAGCACCAAATACATTATAACAAACGTATGTTCGAAAATCAATATATACTTTGAAAGCGGTGCGTGCCAGATGGGATGATAACACTGTTAGTTGGTGGTACGTGGCAACTGATATTATTCAAGCATTAGAGATTAGTTCCAATGCAAGGAAATATTGGAATGCTTTCAAATAGAGACATCCTGAGTTGTCATCATTTTGTAGACAACTGAAAATGACTGCAAGAAATATACGCATATTTATTTGAAGGACTATATGAATTTGCAGGAGAAATCAGAACTAAGAATATTTCAAAAGGTGGGTTTGTATTTGCAAATAGTTTGTACTTTGATGATATATTTTGTCGAATTGAAAAGATGCCTCAAACAACAGAGTGTAATATTATTGATAAATATATTGAGACAAATATTGCACATCCTTTTATGGAGGGGAATGGAAAAGGGGATAAGGAACGCAGGGTTTATTTTGATGTGAAAGCAAAAGTTCACTTAAAAGAGTATATAGAAAATAAAGTGATGATAATGCCGCATTATTTGTTACATTAGTTGCACACCTGTTGACAAATCTAGAAAACATAGTATGTTCTAAGTATATGAAGTTGTAGAGAAATGGAGAGAAGGGGGTGTCTGTATGTCCAAGGGAGCGAATCAGAAGCTGAAATTAAGCTATCTCACCAAAATAATGTTAGCAAAGACCGATGAAGAACATAGTCTTACAATGCCACAGATTATTGAAGAATTGGAGAAGTATGATGTGACAGCAGAACGCAAGAGTATCTATGCGGATTTTAATGATATGACAGATAAGCTTGGTGTGGAGATAATCAAGGAGCAGATTGGAAAAGAAACCTATTATTATGTTGCTTCCAGGGAGTTTGAATTGGCGGAGGTTAAGCTGTTAATTGACGCAATCCAGTCCTCCAAGTTCATAACGGAAAAGAAATCAAGAGACCTTATCAAGAAGATTAAGGGATTGGTAAGTGAGTATCAGGCGGCACAGCTTCAAAGACAGGTCTATGTTCAGGGAAGAATTAAGACGATGAATGAAACCATTTATTATAATGTGGATGATATTCATACAGCAATTGGTCAGAACAGAAAGATACGCTTTAAGTATTATAAGTGGGATATTGAGAAAAAGCTTGTTCCCCGGCATAATGGGGATTGGTTCGTCGTAAGTCCCTGGGCACTTACCTGGGATGACGAGAACTATTATCTGGTTGCTTATGATGACAGAAGCAAAGAATGCAGGCATTATCGTGTTGATAAGATGATGAAGATAGATATTGTGGATGAAAAACGTGAAGGGAAAGAAATCTTCCAAAACTTTGATATGGCTGCGTATTCAAAGGCTACTTTTGGAATGTATCAAGGAAAGAAGGAATGGGTACATATCCGTTTCCCTAACAGTATGTGTGGTGTATTTATCGACCGGTTTGGAAAAGACATATCATTTCGTCCGGCGGGGGATGGATATAGTGAGATTGCAGTAGACGTAAATGTAAGTCCCCAGTTCTTTGGATGGATATTCAGTCTTGGGAAAGATGTAAAGGTTACCGAACCGGATTCTGTGGTCGAACAGATGAAGGAAGCTGCAAAGAAATTTATGGAAAATTATATATAGAAGATGAAGAAAAGTTTTCTACGAAAACAATAATAATGTGAAAAGTGAGCTGTCGTTTTTATGGGACACCTTCCTTGATAAAGTAAGGGTACAGAAAAGAGTTAATATGATTTTCACAAAGGAAGGTGATTGTTATGCATATCTTAGCAGCGATATTATTTTTTGTCTTTGCATCTATACTGGCGGCTGGCGATGGTGATTATTCCGGAGTGGCTGCAATTGGTAAGGTGGTTGGTTTTTTGGCGGTTTTGTTTGGTTTCATGTGGATATTATCAAAACCGGTTATTTTATTGATTGTGATAGCAATAGTAGTAGCGATTGTGGTTGCAGCTTTTATATCAAATAGGAAAGAGGGACGCTAAATGATTATGTACGCACAATTAGCAGGGCAGGATAAGTCGAAGGGTGTTTTGAGTATTATATTTTCATATGATGTGGAAGCAGATGCGCAGGAGCATGGGATGACAGTTGATGATTATTTAAGGAGAACATTAGAACTTAATCCACAGTTTGAAAGAGTATATTGTAGATGAAAGTATAAGGAGGAGTGATAATTATGGATTGGATGGATTTTAACAGAGACGGTGAAATTGATGCAGCTGAAGAATACTTTGCAGAAGAAATGCTGTGTACAAGCAAGGAAGAACATGAAGCTCTTTTTGGAGATGCTGGTGACTTTGAAGATGATGAGAATGACGAAGAGGATGAATTTGACGAAGATGAGTATGAGTAATTCTGATACATTTTGACATTTGATGGCAGGCAGAGAAAGGTAATTTAGGTAGTCCTTTTGTATACCATCTGTCTGGTATGAGGATAGATAAAAGTCATAAGATAATCCGATATGCCACACTTTGAACACCTTAAAGTCCGGTCGCTTTCCAAACGACCGGACTTCACTCTTCTTCGTGTATAATATAATTGTAGGTAAGAGATAGCAATGGAACCGGAACGTCCGGGGAACAGGAGGTAGTTATGTACGGAGCAATTTTAGGTGATATTATTGGAAGTCCATTTGAATTTGATCGTGGAGATAAGACGAAGGATTTTGAGTTGTTTACAAAGGGATGTGGATTTACGGATGATACTGTTATGACATTTGCAGTGGCAGAAGCACTGCTTGCAGTTGGAACGGATGCATCGTTGGAAACCATTGAGGCTGCGGTCACCACATCCATGCTTAACTGGGGTAATCGGTATCCGTATGCAGGTTATGGCGGAAGATTTAGCTATTGGCTAACGGAGCAGGAGCCAAAGCCATATGGTAGTTTTGGCAATGGTTCGGCAATGCGAGTGTCTGCAGCAGGTTGGTTATATGATTCGTTAGAGCGAACGAGAGAAGTGGCTCGTGCAACGGCAAATGTGAGCCACAATCATCCGGAGGGACTCAAGGGAGCCGAGGCTATGGCGAGTGCGATTTATTTGGCACGCAATGGCGCAACGAAGGATGAGATTAAGGAATATATTGAGACAGAATTCCATTATGATTTGAATCGAACCTTGGATGAGATTCGACCATATTATCATATGGATGAGACTTGTCAGAAGACAGTTCCGGAAGCAATCATTGCATTTTTGGAAGCCGAAGATTTTGAAGACGCGATTCGGAATGCAGTTTCCCTTGGAGGCGATACGGATACCCTGGGGGCAATCACCGGAAGTATTGCGGAAGCATTTTTCGGAATTCCGGATGATTTGATAGCGGAATGCAGAACTAGAATTGAGAAGGGTTTGATGGAAGACGTGTTGGAGAAATTTGACGCTGCACGCTTGAAGCAACGCAATAACTAGAGATAAAGAGGAGAGCTATATGCCATTTAGAATTGTAAGAAATGATATAACGAAGATGACAACGGAAGCGATAGTCAACACGGCAAATGACCATGCGTCAGTAGGAACCGGTTGTGATTATGCAATCTACAAAGCTGCCGGATATGATCAGTTGTTAACGTATCGGAAGGAGAACATTGGCTTTGTTCCCGAAGGCGATGTATTCATTACACCCGGCTTTCAGCTTTCGGCAAAGTACATTATTCATGCAGTGAGCCCATTGTATATGGATGGTGAACAAGGGGAGGAAGATAAACTTCGTTCCTGCTATCGGAAGAGCCTGCAGCTTGCGAAAGAATATGGAATCAAATCCATATCGTTTCCGCTTATTTCGACTGGTGGATTTGGGTATCCACAGGAGGAGGGAATGCGTATTGCGGTGGATGAAATCCATGCATTTTTGCTTTCCAATGAGATGGATATCTACTTGGTGGTATTTGATTCCAACGCAACCAGATTAGGAGAGAAGCTGTTTCCGGATTTGGAGGCGTACATAGACTGTAATTATGTGGATGTTGCAAAGCAGGAGGAATATGGTGCGACCTTTGAAAGTGCTCCGCCTCGTGCATTGTCACGTATCTTTTCACGTATACCGTCTCGGGCATCTTCCCGTGAATCTTCCCACGTAGCTGGTCGTGAAACTGCGCCGTTGCGTCCATGTGCATTTGACAGTTGTGACGAAGAAGCGCTTGACGAGCTGCAAAGCAAATTAGATGAGCGAATGGGGCATATGGAAGATACCTTCAGTGAATATCTGATGTATTTGATTCAATCGAAGAATATGGAAAATGCAGAAGTTTATCGTCGTGCAATTGTAGACAAGAAGGTATTTTCAAAGATTAAGAACAATCCGGATTATCATCCGAAGAAGATTACTGCATTATGCCTTTGTGTGGGAGCGCAGTTGAATCTGGATGAATCGAAGGATTTGCTGGCCAGAGCAGGATATGCCTTATCGCCTTGTGACAAACAGGACATCATTTTCTCTTATTTTATCGAGCATGGAATCTACGATATGATTGAATTGGATATTCAGTTGGAAGAACACGGATTACCGTGTATCATTGAATAATGGCATGGCAGATTTAAGAATATGTTAGGGTCGCTTTGAGGGCGACCGGTAGAAAAACATTTTTATGTATAATGACAACATCAGAAGAAAACAAACAACAATGAGGTTCAAAAAGGAGGAGTTGCGTTATGCGTAAAGGTTTAACAGAAGTAGTATTTATCTTAGACAGAAGTGGTTCTATGAGTGGTCTTGAGGCGGACACAATTGGTGGCTTTAATTCTATGATTCAAAAGCAAAAGAAGGAAGAAGGCGAAGCCTACATTTCTACCATTTTGTTTGATGATCAGTCAGAGGTTCTCTATGACAGAGTGCCGGTTGGTAAAGTGGAGCCGATGAATGACAGTCAGTATTATGTAAGAGGATGCACAGCACTATTAGATGCAATCGGTGGTGCCATTCATCACATTGCAAATGTTCACAAGTATGCAAGAGAAGAGGATAGGCCGGAGAAGACGTTGTTCATTGTTACAACTGATGGTATGGAGAATTCCAGTCGACAGTATTCCTATAACAAAGTAAAGAAGATGGTTCAGAAGGAAAAGGAGAAATACGGTTGGGAATTCTTGTTCCTAGGTGCCAATATGGATGCAGTTAAAGTGGCAGGAAGATTCGGAATTGGTGCGGACCGGGCTCTGAATTACCAATGTGACAGCCGAGGGACTGCACTCAATTATAAGGTTCTGTCTGAAACGGTTTCTGCAGTCCGCAGATCAAGAAGTAAGGTCGAGATGGATGAGGCAGTATTTGACTGCTGTGCACCGATTCGAGAGGATTATAAGAAGCGGCATAAAGGTGAAAGGTAACGTACGAAGCTCGTCTTTCTGTATACTATCAACATAGTTTGAGGAACATGAAAGAATGGAGAGGAACAAAACCAAGACATGAAGTGACAGTTTGATACCTAAATAGTAGTTAACCTTTTTGTCTGATAGATTAAAAAGACAAGTAACTAATCCCCCCACCTACATATTCTGTCACATTTTGCCCATACTTAGAAAATCTCAGCGACATTTGTCTAACAAATAGGGGTATACTTTTTTCTCATTTTGAATAAGTATTATAGTACACAATACGAATTGATTTACAGGACTTTGGGAGAAAGGAATGTAAAGGAAGGAGAAAAAGTATGACAGAGAAATTATTAAGTAACAATCAGGCAGTAGTGGCAGGGGAAATCGTATCAGGATTTACATTTAGCCATGAGGTGTTTGGAGAAGGATTCTATATGGTGGATGTATTGGTAAGCAGGTTGAGCGATACCTATGATACGATTCCGCTTATGGTATCAGACAGAATTATTGATGTTGACGAGGATTGTATTGGAAAAAAAGTAGAAGCAAGGGGGCAATTTCGTTCGTACAATAAGCACGAAGAGACAAAGAACCGATTGATTTTGTCATTGTTTGTTCGTGAGATTGAGTTTATCGATGATGAGGAATATATCAGTAAACCGAATCATATCTACCTGGATGGATATATCTGTAAACCACCGGTTTATCGAATGACACCATTGGGACGGGAAATTGCAGATGTTTTGCTGGCGGTGAATCGTGCTTATGGAAAGTCAGACTATATTCCATGTATATGCTGGGGAAGAAATGCACGGTTTGCAGGAAAGCTGGCGGTAGGAGAGCATGTAGCTATCTGGGGTAGAATTCAGAGCCGGGAATATCAGAAAAAAGTAGGAAATGATAAAATCATCAGCAAGACAGCATATGAAGTATCTGTCAGTAAAATGGAATGTTTAGAATAAATAAGTGGGTGGAAGAATTTAGTAGCTTTTTCAAAACGAATATGATACAATGTGGCATGTAGTATCTAAAATGAGGAGAGAAGCGGAAACGCTTGGTTACTACAGGTACGAGTGGGTACAGATATTCGGAGGATGATATATGAGTAAGGTACAGGTGATTTGCGGTTCGGGGATTGGTAAAACCTCAGCAGCAATCGGTTATGGTATCAAGGGAGCCGGAGCAGGAAAAGAAGTGATTATTGTTCAGTTTTTGAAGGGCAGTGACACGGAGGATTACAATCTGCTTTCCCGATTGGAACCGGAAGTAAAGCTTTTAAGCTTTGAACGAATTGGTAAGTGCTATGATGAATTAACACCGGAGCAGAAAGAAGAGCAGAAAGCCAATATTATGAATGGTTTTCATTATGCAAGAAAAGTAATTCAAACCAATGAATGTGATATTCTGATTTTGGATGAAAGTCTGGGTCTGGTTGACAGTGGCATTATTGAAGTAAATCAAATCATGGAGCTACTGGATTTGGCAAAGGATAGTGATTTGGAGATTCTTTTGACCGGACGGATTTTGCCGGATGAGATTTTATCTGTAGCAGATGTGGTGACATGCATCGAACCGGTGAAGTGATTTTGTAATTTTGTTTTATGATTTTATAGTTGACACTGATAGGATAGAGTGTTACTATAAGCACAACTAAATACTTATTAAGTAGAGGCGCAGGATTTATAAGTATATTTTTGGACACAGTAAGGTGTGGAGGAAGAAAGTAAAAAGGAAAGCCTGCCGAAGAACTTATCAGCCTTAAGGATAAGATTCTGGGCATACAGTGAAGAACTGTATGACTGTCATCGTAAGATGGAGAGCTACTGAAATTTACTACAATAAGTAAGATTTTTAGGTCAGCTTCCATGCTGACCTTTTTATATGGACAGCATAGTTATTTGGTTAATAAAAGAAGCGATTTTAAAGGAGGAAATGATTATGTCAATTTTTGAAGGAGCAGCAGTTGCAATTGTTACACCATTTCATGAAGATGGTTCTGTAGATTATGGAAAATTAAAGGAATTAGTGGAGTTTCAGATTTCAAATGGTACAGATGCCATTGTAATCTGTGGTACCACCGGTGAATCCTCTACCTTAACCCATGAGGAACACTTAGAATGTATTAAGAAATGTATTGAATATGTAGGTGGCAGAGTTCCGGTAATTGCAGGAACCGGATCCAATTGTACAGAAACAGCCATTTATTTATCAACTGAGGCTGAGAAGTATGGCGCAGATGCACTGTTAATTGTAACTCCTTATTACAATAAGGCAACACAGAAAGGCCTGATTGCACACTATACTGCAGTTGCTAACTCTGTAAAGCTGCCAATTATTATGTATAATGTGCCAAGCCGTACAGGATGTAACATTCAGCCGGAGACAGCGGTAGAATTGGCTAAGAATGTTGAGAATATTGTAGCGATTAAGGAAGCCAGTGGTAATATTTCCCAGGTTGCGAAGTTGATGAGTTTAGCTGATGGCTGTATCGATTTGTATTCAGGAAATGATGATCAGATTGTACCGATTCTTTCTTTAGGAGGTAAGGGTGTCATTTCTGTAACATCCAATATCATTCCAAATGATACTCATATGCTGGTTAAGAAGTATCTGGATGGAGATGTAAAGGGTGCATTAGAATTACAGTTGAAAGCAATTGAGCTTTGCAATGCATTATTCTGTGAGGTGAATCCGATTCCGGTTAAGAAGGCTGTGGAGCTGATGGGACTTTGTGGCGGAACTGTAAGAATGCCACTGTCAGAGATGGAACCACAGAACGTAGAGCGGTTGAGAAAGGCTATGGCTGATTACGGGATTTTATAACATGGATATGGAGGAATCGAACATGGTAAGAATAATAATGCATGGCTGTAACGGCAAAATGGGACAAGTGATTACCGGAATTGCAGCCGGTGATCCGCAGACAGAAATCGTGGCAGGTGTTGATGTGTATGATGGCATTACAAACACATATCCGGTGTTTGCAGATATTGCAGCCTGTGATGTGGAAGCCGATGTAATTATTGATTTTTCTACAGCAAAAGCAGTGGATGGCTTGTTGGACTATGCAGTAGCCAAGCAGATACCGGTTGTGCTGTGTACCACAGGATTAAGTGAGGAACAGTTGGCTCGGGTGGAAGCAGATTCTAAGAAAGTTGCAATTTTGAAATCTGCGAATATGTCACTGGGTATTAATACAATCATGAAACTGTTACAGGAAGCTGCAAAGGTATTTGCACCAGCCGGTTATGATATCGAAATTGTTGAGAAGCATCATAATTTGAAGCTGGACGCACCGTCCGGAACTGCTATTGCTCTGGCAGATTCTATCAATGAAGCCATGGATCATCAGTATGAATATATCTATGACCGTAGCCAGAGAAGACAGAAAAGAGATGCTAAGGAATTAGGTATTTCAGCTGTTCGTGGTGGTACCATTGTAGGGGAACATGAAGTGATTTTTGCAGGCATAGATGAAGTAATTGAAATCAAGCATACTGCATATAGTAAATCAGTGTTTGCAAAGGGAGCAGTAGAAGCAGGAAAATTCTTGGCTGGCAAGCCGGCAGGATTATACAATATGAGTGACGTGATTTCAGAAAGCTAAAAAGGATATCGATTCAATGACCGCATCTGTTAGTTGCAGATGCGGTTCTTTTGTATTAAAATAAAGGAATGCATAAAGAATAGAATTATATGAGATAAATGTGCTATACAGCAGTAGAAAATGATAGAAATATGAGAGGTGCAGAATGAAGGACGGATTTATTAAGGTGCCGGCAGCAACTCCACAGATTAAAGTGGCAGATTGTGAGTATAACCGGGAACAGGTGCTGCAGGAGATTCAAAAGGCAGAACAGATGGGAGTAAAATTGCTGGTACTGCCGGAACTTTGTCTGACTGGCTATACCTGTGGAGATTTATTTTTGCAGGAAACCTTGTTGCAGGGGGCAAAGGATAGCTTAGAATGGCTGATGGAAAGAACCGCAAAGCTTCCCATGATGTTAGTTGTAGGTCTTCCTTTTTCTGTGAATTGTAAATTATATAATGTAGCGGCTTTCTTATATGAAGGCAGAATTCTGGGAATGATTCCCAAGACTTATATGCCTAACTATTCAGAGTTTTATGAGGTTCGGCATTTTGCCGGAGGAAATCAGAATGTGCAGATGATTTCTGTTGCAGGACAGAAGGTACCATTTGGTACTCAGTTACTATTTCAATGTAAGCAGATGCCGGAATTTACCATAGGATGTGAAATCTGTGAGGATTTGTGGGTGCCCAATCCACCATCTGTGAAACATGCATTGGCAGGTGCCACCGTTCTTTGCAATCCATCTGCCAGTGTGGAAGTAACGGCAAAGGAAGGATATCGGAGACAATTGATAAGTTCCCAATCAGCAAGAACCATCAGTGCTTACATTTATGCAGATGCCGGTGAAGGAGAGTCGACGACAGATGTAGTATTCAGTGGTCATAATCTGATTTGTGAAAATGGCACTATTTTGACGGAAAGCAAGCGGTTTACCAATGAGATGGCTGTGACAGAGATTGATATTAAGAAATTGTCAGTAGAACGAAGGCGAATGAATACCTATGAATGGCAGAATAGAGAGGATTATACAGTTATTGAGTTTGATATGCCATTGGAAAGCACCGGTTTGACCCGTTCTTTTTCAACAACTCCATTTATTCCTACGAATCCGGATCAAAGAACGGAACGCTGTGAAGAGATTTTTATGCTGCAGGCAATGGGCTTAAAGAAACGATTGGTGCATACCAATTGCCAAAGTGCAGTGATTGGTTTGTCCGGTGGCTTGGATTCGACTCTGGCACTGCTGGTTACAGCCAGAGCGTTTGACATGATTGGATTGGAACGGAATCAGATATTAGGGGTTACTATGCCGGGCTATGGTACTACAGACCGAACCTATCAAAATGCATTAGAGATGGCAAAGGCATTGGGTGTTACATTAAAAGAAATCAGTATTGTTCAGGCTGTAGACCAGCATTTTCAGGATATCGGACATGATAAAGCGGTTCATGATATCACCTATGAGAATAGTCAGGCAAGAGAGCGGACGCAGATTTTGATGGATTTGGCAAATCAACGGAATGGGTTGGTGATTGGTACAGGCGATTTATCGGAAATGGCGTTGGGCTGGGCAACTTACAATGGAGACCATATGTCCATGTATGCAGTCAATGTATCCATTCCAAAGACGCTGGTACGGCATTTGGTGCGTTATGTAGCAGATACTTGTGGTCAAAAAGAATTGACGGAAGTGTTACTGGATGTATTAGATACGCCTGTAAGTCCGGAACTTCTTCCACCGGAACATGGAGAGATTGTTCAGAAGACAGAGGATGTTGTGGGACCTTATGAATTACATGATTTCTTTTTGTATTATATGATGCGTTTTGGATTCTCTCCAACAAAAATATTCAGGATTGCAAGGCAGGCATTTGATTCGGTTTACGATTATGAAACCATTTTAAAATGGTTGAAAAAGTTTTATTGGAGATTCTTCAGTCAGCAGTTTAAACGTTCCTGTGTGCCGGACGGACCAAAGGTAGGTACGGTTGCACTTTCGCCAAGAGGTGACTGGCGTATGCCAAGTGATGCCAGTGTATCACTTTGGATAAAAGAACTGGAAGAGATGTAGGAAAGGAAAATAGACATGGGATATACAATAATTACAGATTCAGCAACA
>CAMEWU010000058.1 GCA_945946715.1 uncultured Clostridium sp.
TGTTACCTATTGCTCCTACAATAACAACCGCCAGCAACTCTACTCCGAATATAATGGAGTAGATTCCTGCAGCAAATTCATTGATTGTATTCAGTATTCGAATCAGGCATAAATTTCCCAAGTTCCACGCAAAATCTTCCAACGCCGTATTCACTCCAAGCTTGGCAGAAGTAAAATAGCTAGATATCTTTGCTTTCTTTATCCCCTTAAAGGAAGGCCTTGTACTCAGTCTCTTACTAGTAAAAAAAACATATCCAATAAAAAATGCACCCAAATACTCTGCAATCGTGGTTGCGATAGCCGCTCCTTTTATTCCAAGAGCCGGAAAGCCCAATTTACCATATATCAGTATATAATCCAATATTATGTTGGATCCTGCACGAAGAATGCCGTACACTACCATTGGTTTCGTGTAATTTGATGTCTGAAGTATGACACTCAATGCCCCGGCCAAGCCTGCAAGAATGAATACCGGTGCATAATATCTGGCATAACTTAAACACATTGGCATGAGGTTATCCGAAACTTTCATTAGTCGAAATACCGGTTCTGAAAGAAATATCCAGAAGAGGAATAAAAGTATGGGAATAATACTATTGTACTTTATCATTGCACCTGCATATTCTTCTATATTCTCTCTATCACCGGCTCCCACACTCTGACTGATTAATATAGAAGCTCCTGCTGCCAATGAAAAGCAAAATGACATGGTAGCCCACATTGGAGATGTTACATTGGACAATGCACTCATATACAGATCATCTGCACGTCCAAGAAACATTCTGTCAATCATCATTTGTAATTGACTGATGAGATTACTTAATATAATCGGAACTGCAATAACTAGCAGTCGTCTTAGAAATTCTTTGTATCTTCTTTTCATTTCTTCCTCATTTTATCTATCATTCGTTATATAACACATGATATATAATAAGATATCATTCTATGTATGTCAAGGTCAATTTACCTCTGATTTCCACTGCTAGCCGGAAGCCCATACGCCGGAGTTGTCATCATAATTTGTACCCCCTTTCAAAAACATACTCGGTATCCGAAGACAAATCCTCGCGATACACATATCCCATTCTGTGGTACTGCTGTATTTCCACAGGATTCTCAATCTGTTCTTCTGCCATGAATCGAACCATATCCCCTCTCGCCATCTTAGCATAGGTTCCCTTTGTCACCAGTTTATCTCCTGATTTCTCAACAAAGGAAATGGTAATATATCTGTCCGCACCAGTCAGATAATTTTCAATACATTTTGAATATTCTTTGGAAGCCAGATTGATTATGATACCATCATCATCCCTGACTGCGTCGTATAATCTGCTCCCCCATAAATCATACAAGTCCTTATATCCATCTATGGAAGCCTTTGCCTGCATTTCCAAGCGGTATGGAGTAACTCCATCCATAGGCTTTAACACACCATAAAATGCAGATAGTATTCTTAAATGTTCCTGTATGTAATCGAATTGACTATCTTCAAAAACAGTAGGCGCCATATATTGATATGCAATTCCTTCATAGGAAAGAATTGCCGGTGTCAACTGTTGTCTTACATCCATCTGCCTAATACGTTCATAATTCTGTTCTGCAATCTTATCATTGCATTTCCACAATTCTTTTAGTGCTTCGTACGACTGATTCCTCATCCATGACAAAATAGTATCCGTCTGTTCTATCCATACCGGTAACTCTTTATATGCAAGAATATCTGTATTAATATTCATTTTCTTTGCCGGTGAAAGTATAATCTTCATTACCATTTATCCCAAAAAACCAAGAATTAAACCTATAATAAAACGAAGCACATTAATCATAGAAATACAAGTCATACCTATACTAACCCAAAATAAGATTCTTGGAATCAATAAATCTTCTTTTCGATAGTAATGTTGTGGGTTATTTGGATCTATGCAAATCACCTGCTGACTTCCAATTCTACTTTCGCCCCATCTGCTTTTTGCCGAAGCAGTATAATGTATTCCATTGTAGTTATAACCATACACATTCATATGATATCTATGATTGGACCTATAACTATAGTGCTTGCTATGATCTTCTATTACAGCATCAATTTTCACCGAACAGCCCTTTTTAATATTGTGTTTTACAATACATGATACTACAAACAACGTAACTGAAATGAATAAAAAAAGCAAAATCATTATCAAATCAACTATACTATTCATGCTATTTCCCTCCTATATCTCTGCTAACATCTTTTCCGGATCTTCAGCTGCTTTTACCTTATCGTTTGCCTTTACAATCACTCCGTCTTCGTTAATCAGATAAGTGGTTCTGACAACACCCATAGACACCTTACCATAATTCTTCTTTTCCTTCCAGACATCGTAAGCCTCTATTACCTTACGCTCCGGATCTGCAAGAAGGGTAAATGCCAGCCCGTATTTCTCTTCAAACTTCTTATGGGATGCAACCGAATCCTTACTAACGCCAAGGACTACCGCTCCCTTTTCCGTAAACTGAGGATATCGTTCCGAGAAACCGCATGCCTGCTTGGTGCATCCCGGTGTGTTATCCTTTGGATAAAAATATAGAATAACCTTTTTGCCGGCATAATCCGATAACTTATGTATTACTCCGTTCTGGTCCGGCAATTCAAAATCTGGTGCTTTGGTTCCTATTTCTAACATGTCTTTATTACCTCCTGTATCAATGTCCACTCATCATATTTCAGATATTTATTTTCTAATGTCTTTATTCCATGGTAGAACATGTCATTTATCGGGGTGGGAATACCAAGTTCCCGTCCCATTCTGCAAACCGTTCCGGCAAACATTTCAATTTCTGTTTTTCGCTTATTTTCAAGGTCTTGTAAGGTGGATGGCTTGTTGTGCGGAGGAATGTTTACCACAATTCCATCCTGTATCTGCATTTCCTTCTCGCCAATCATGATCCCCTTGGCATTGGCAATGGCAGCCACTTCTTTCATGGCTTCGTGCCGCATCCAGTTGGCATCTTCACTGTACCGAAAGCCACCAAATGGTATGCCAAGCAAAGCACAGGTCATATTCTCGCCTATATTCGCCATAAATTTCCACCACATAGAATATAAGACATCTTCTTCGATTACATATGGAATCTGAGCTTTCTGAAATACTTTCGCAACGGATGCCACCCGTTTTCCCGGAATAAATTCTGCACCGGTTCCCTGTCCTTCTTTATCACCAAAATGTACCTTGCCACTTGTAGGGTCAAAATCGGCATGTCCCTGCTTCATAACAATGGATACCCGCATTAGGGAATAAATCACATGCTCCCAGCCATAGACTGCTGCTACTTTTTCTTCGGATTCCACACCATTTAATACCGCCATGATTATGGTATGTTCTCCCACCTGATTCTTAATATCAGCCAATGCCTGTTCCAACCCGGTATCCTTGGTAGCAATTATAATCAAATCCGCCGGGTCTTTTACATCTGTATCCATAACCGGAAATATGTACTGAACGCCATTGACCCAGACACCTTCCGTTTCCAGACGTTTCTTCCGCTCTCCATTTGCCAGAACCCGGAATTTCTTACCATAGCATTCATACAATCTGGGTGCAAAAAAGCATCCCATTGCTCCTAAGCCGATTAACGTAATTTTCTCAATCATATTTACACTTCCTGTTCCGTCAGCAAACTTCTTAAAACCTTATTTCTTCATGAAGCTTATGGGCAACTTTGTAGTCATCGGTACGAACGGCATGAAAATCAGAAGCCGGATGAGGAATTGCTGAAAATATATTTTCCCTCCTGTGTGACATAGAAGCTATTTCCACCATTATATGAGGTAGCATCGCCTGGTATTGTCCAGCTTCCTGCATCCAATGTATACTTCATCTGTGGCCGCAACCGAACCTGAATATTGCCAGGAATGATTCCCTTCAGTGTCCAGCTTGCTGCCACCGTATAATAAATCACTGTCTTGTTACCGGCAATATCCACAGCTACAATTTCATACTCCATCTCTGCTCCATCTGCAATTAACAACAGCGTGACCTTGCCATCTACCAGTTCTACTTCCTCGCCATTTACTGTAACACTGACCAGATTATCATCATCAATAGTTGCGGACTGCTCATCTCCAATAAAGATTTCGCCATCCTTTATCGATACTACCGGTGCATCTGCATCAATAGAAAATCCAGCGATGTGAACAGCCGGTGATGTTAATCCAATTTCTGTATCCATGAAATATATGTCCTCACCTTCCGATGTGTTATCAAAAGTGATGGACTTTGTATAAGCACCTCTGCTTGTTTTTGAAACAAGATATCCATCTTTTGCTGTAATAGTAACCAATGATGTAAAATATCCATTCTCGCCCTGTTTCGCACTTATTGTATAGACATCCTCCGGTACTACCAACGCCATATATTTGGAAGAAGCCGGCTTCAATTCAATTTTTGTATCAGCAGTTGGAATACCTGTTATTGTGATGGAATCATATCCATTTCTAGTAATCGTAATTCCGTTACTTCCTTCCATGCTATAGCCCTCCGGAAGATAATATCCGTCGGCAACTTCATAGGTAATTGATACTAGCTTATTCTCTTCTAAGATATTCTGATTCTCTGCCCCTGAAGCTTTACTCCAAACCAGACCGCTTCCTTCCGGATTCACAATACTTATCTTGTAATCCTTCTGTACGTAAACTTCCGTTGCTTCACTTTGGACAGACTTATAGGTTTCCTTATATCGAACATACCAGGTTCCTGATGCCACCTCTGTTTTACTATCATCACAGGAAGTCCACTTGTCTGCATTTGGAGAATCGGCATATTCCATAGCAGTGGTTGTACCTGTAATGTAATATAATTCACCTTCCACATTCGGTGCATCCGGTATTGTTTTCTTCATAGCCGATGGCACAGTAATGTGAATCCCGGTTCTGGCATTGCTATAAGTATCCACACTGGAATCGTCAATAGTGTGAGACACTGTGTACTCCTGATATGGGCTTACCAGTTTAATACTTGTATCCTCATAAGCTGAAAATGGGGTTGCTTCTGCCTTGATGATTATACCATCATTATAGTCCGCCGGAAGATAATATCCGGGCATGGCTGTTAGGGTAAAGGAGAAGTCTTCACTATAATGATGTGTCGTCAGCCGATTATCAACCGTTACACCTTCCCCAATATCGTAAGTTATTTCCTCTATGAAGATATTCGGAATCGTATCCAAAGTATCAGTGGAACCTTGGTATACTTTGCCATTACAGGTAACGATAAACTTATTTAACAACTTTGTATCGTTCTCTACTCGCATAGTTGCGTAACCATTTACCAACGCAGTCGCATAATCTGAATAGTTGTTCTTATATGTATCATACAAATAAATCTCAACATTGCTATTAGAGGAAGCCTGTATATCTCCGATTTCCAGTTCCTTTATATACATGGTATCGGTTACCTTCATACTGGAAGATGCTCCTGCTACTTTCAATACTGTAGCATCTCCGATACGAAAACTATCTACTGTAGCACCATTTAAGATTATATTCTCAATCTTGGTTTTGGTAATGTATGCGGTACCACCATCGAACTGTATTCCTCCAATGGAACATGGATAATCCTTATAGCTGTTACCATCTAAGAAATATTCTTCTCCTGTCCCGATACCGGTCGATATAAGGGTACCCGTATTCGTTATTACTCCTTTTACAACTGCAGTATCAATCGTTGTATCACTTGTAGTCAATTCAAACTGACCTTCATTCGTGACATTTCCAGCAATCTCCTTATTATTGGTAAACACACCCGATGATCCATTGTCAACATCCTGAGTGATAGTACCCTTATTTACCGCAGTTCCTTCATTTTCTACATTGCCTGTTATTATGCTCTCATTGGTGAACGTACCAGAGTTAACAACCATACCGCTGATAGTGCCATAGTTATTGAAGATTGCAGAAGTATTTACAACACCTTCCATAGTTCCATGGTTATCAAAGTCCAGATCAACCACGATTGTTCCAGCTGTTATCTTTCCATAATTGGATAGACTTGCAGTTGCATGAACACTTTCGGCTTCTATGGAACCATCTGCTTCAACTGAAAGATTTGCCACATCGATAGGAGCCGCAATTTCATTATTGACTCCACCCTGCTGTGCAACAATTTTACCTGAAATCACTGTGACATCGGTGCCGTTAAAGGTCTTTCCATAATCATTGGCTATTTTGTTACCGCCACGGACATATACAGTTGGTCCGTCTACAACAAAGGCTCCATCTTGAACCGCATCACCACCCCCCCAGTAATTTGATGTTCCATGTAAAACCAAAGTTCCCGAACCAGTACAGGTAATTGTAGAGCCGGAAGCAATACTAACACATGCACCGATGGAAGTATCCTGTCCACATATTAAAGAATTGCTGCCATTCAAAACCAAATTTACGTTACCACTTACCACCGACAATATTGGAGTAGCTCCCGCATTACCACTACTCGGTCTTTTCATGGTTAGATTGTCAAATGTAATTGTAACATCATTGCCAGCTCCAACATCCACCACAATACCAACAGTTATGCTGGTATCACTATTTGTTCCATTAAACACATAGTCATCACTTGCATCGGTGATATTATAAACCATATCTCCTGTTGCCGTTGACACATCATTTGACACAGTGGCGGCCCACGCAGTAAATCCACTAAAATCAATCATCTGAATTATCATTATCAGCGTAATAGTAAAAGCAAGATATTTTCTGATGATTTGCTTCATACCTTTATTCATGAATGGATTTCACCTCCTAATAATTCCTATCTACTTGTAGCTATTCTAACAAAATGAATGGGATATGGCAAATAAAAACCAGAAAAAGTTGTTGAACGAATATCGCCTAATTTTTTTTACAAAAAAGGACTTTTCAAAAATTGTAAAATGTTGTATAATTATGGCGTAATTTCATATTACTTGAAAAATCCACAAAGACGTGGAACAAGTAGATGCATTTATCTAAGTCTAAGACGAAGAATCTCATCTATTGGGATTCTTCTTTTTTGTTCATTTACGAAAGAGTACTTAGAGAGAAAAAGGGAGGACACTTTATGATTGAAACGATAGTAGAAGTAGTAACAAAAGTAAACGGCGTCATTAATAATGTCGTCTGGGGATGGCCGGCACTGATTCTTTTGGGATTAACCGGAATTATTATGACCTTTGCAACCAAATTCTTCCAAGTTACACACTTGCCACATTGGTTTAAGAACACACTTGGTGCCATTGTAAAGGATAAGCATGTTACAGGTCATACAAAAGACAAATCCATATCACAATTCCAATCCTTGTGTACCGCTCTCGCTGCTACAGTCGGAACCGGTAACATTGTAGGTGTAGCCGGTGCAATTGCAACCGGCGGTCCCGGAGCAGTATTTTGGATGTGGGTTATCGCCTTCTTTGGTATGATGACTAACTTTTCTGAAAATGTTCTTGGTATTCTTTATCGAAAAAAAGACCAGAATGGAGAATGGCATGGTGGTGCCATGTATTACCTTCGCGACGGACTCGGTGCAAAGAAACATTGTAAACAAATCGGCGCCGTCCTTGCATGGTTGTTCTCTCTGTTTTGTTTACTTGCTTCCTTTGGTATTGGTAACATGAGTCAGGTTAACTCTATGGTATCAAATGTGAATGGTGCTTTTGGCATACCTAAAATCGCTATTGGTATTTTCCTTGTACTCGCAATCGGTATCGTAATCATTGGCGGATTAAAAAGAGTTGCTACCATTACTGAAAAGATTGTTCCTTTCATGGTAATTCTCTATTTCGTTGGTGCTATTGTTATCATCTGCCTAAATATCTCTTCCGTACCTGCTATCTTTGCTGCAATCTTTAAGGGTGCATTTTCACTCAAAGCAGTTGCAGGTGGTGGCTTTGGTGCCGGTCTTGCACTTGCAATGAAGATGGGCTTCAAACGTGGTGTATTCTCCAATGAAGCCGGTCTTGGTTCATCCGTTATGGTTCACTCCAGTTCAAACGTTAAGGAGCCTGTTCGCCAGGGTATGTGGGGTATTTTTGAAGTATTTGCAGACACTATTATTGTATGTACGCTTACAGCTCTCGTTTTACTCGGATCAGGTGCAATTGATTTAACAACAGGTCTTGCAAACGAGGAAATACTTAATTCAATCGGTGGTTCCTCAAATCTTATGAGTTATGCATTTGGTCAGGTATTCGGCAATGTTGGCCAAGGCTTTATTGCAATTGCTATTTTACTTTTTGCATACTCAACCGTACTTGGTTGGAGCCATTATGGAGCAACCGCATGCCGTTATCTATTCGGTAACAAAGCTGTACTGCCTTACAGAATACTGTTTGTAATCATTGTTCTTGCCGGTTCTGTTATGAAAGCTCAGCTTGCATGGGATATTTCCGATACCTTTAATGGTCTTATGATGCTTCCTAACCTTATTGGTGTACTGGTACTTTCGCCACAAGTCGCAAAGACAACCAAGAATTACATCGCTCGTCATTTCCACGGTTCAAAGGAGGAACCTATACTTTCTGTATTCCCTGACATTCAGAAAATGCAGGCAGAAGCAATTGCAAATGCCACGTCAGAAGAAGAAGCGGAATAAGAATGAAGCAATACATATCATATTATATTTGAAAAATGTGTGCCATAAGGCGCCCATAACGAAAGACCTTGAAGTGCGAATCATACGCAATTCAAGGTCTTTTCTCCTTCATTTAGTCATTATTTTGCGTCGTTTCTTATGCCGAGGAAATACTCCTTTGCAGTATCTCCGTTCACAGGTCTTGCAAAGCGGAATCCCTGAATGTAGGAAGCACCGATAGTACTCACTATCTTTTCCTGATTTTCGGTCTCTACGCCTTCGGTAAGTACCTTTACGTTTTGCTTGACGAAAGCCTGTGAAATGAATGTGAGGATAAAAAATGCCTTGTCGGATTTTTCAGCACTGTAGACAAGGGATTTGTCTATTTTCAGATACTCAAAAGGAAGCTCTATCATATTGGAAAGATTAGAATAGCCTGTGCCGAAATCGTCCATATAGAATTTAATGCCGATGTTTCCAAGTTCGTTCATCATCCTTTTGACATAGCTGAAATTATCTATGATAACACTTTCGGTGATCTCTATCCGCAGCTTTTCAGGGGGGATATCATACTTATGTACCGTATTGACGACTTTTTCGACGATATCATTGCGCATTATCTGTTGAACAGAAAAATTGACGGAAATAGCTTCAAAGTCAATGTTTTCCTTAATAAGCTCTGCGATAAAGCAGCAGGATTTTTCCAGCACTATTTCTCCCAGACGGACTATTAGTCCCATTTCTTCGGCTATCGGTATAAATTCATCGGGATATATGGGACCTATCTCCGTTTTGTTCAGACGGATAAGAGCCTCTGCTGTGCGGAATTTTCCGCTTGAGACCTCGTAAATAGGCTGATAGAACAGCTCAAAGTTATTTTCATCTGAGTTCAGCTCTCGTTTGAGTATATCGGTTATCTCTTTTTTGCGGCGTATGTTTGCAAGAGTGCTGTCGTTACAGTAACAGATATTCGAGGTCTTGCTCTTCTTTGCCTGAAGAGCACAGTATTCGAGAAGCTCGGTGAGCTGTTCAGCGGTTTCAGCCTGATCAGGGCAGCTGACAGCCGCTATGCTTACGCTGTATCTGATAACTGTGTTGTCGAAGGTGAATTCCTTTTCAAGCTCTTTGTCCATAGCGGAAATTATCCTGTCTATATCCCCCGAAGAAATATTATCGAAAATGAAAATAAATTTGTTCTCAGAATAGCGGAATGAGGGCACTCTAGGCATAACGTTCTCTAAATTGACTGCGGCAAGAGTGATGAGCTGTCTGTGCTTTTGTCTGCCAAAGGTTTCTTTAAGTTCCTGGGAGTTATTCACATTCAACAGCACACAGCAGAAACGGCAATTCTTCTGAAGCCGTTTGACTGCAGCTTCTGAAAAGCTCCTGCTACCGTAGAAACCCGTACTGCTGTCGATGTCCACGATATCGGTGCCCAGAAAGAAAAACATCATAATAAGAGGACCGAGAGCGGCAGTTCCGGTAAGAAGAATGTTACTTGCAAAAAACTGCACCAACATTACCATTCCCGAGAGAATCGGGAAAAATGATATAAGTATTTTTACTCTGAAGGTATTTTTTCTACCGTTTTTCAAAGCGACATAAGCTATCAGACAAGCCATATATATCATGACCGCGTAGGTTATTTTACTAAGCTTTCCACGTACATAGCCACTTTCATCAAAGCTGAACAGCAGCTTTGTAAAGGGCGTGGTAAAAACTATTGCAAGAGACGCATATAGTGGAATGACAACTGCCTTTGTATAACGATTTTTCCAAACGGAGTCCCCCCGTTCAATGATATTTAGGAAATACACGAAAAATATAGCAAGCGTGATAAACAGGAGGGCAAAATACAGCATAGTCACGGTATAATTCACCCAAACAGGCACCATACCGTAATTATTTATAAAAACCGCCGAAAGTATATTACAAAATGAACTTAATGAAATTGAAAAGGCACAGGCTACGAACACTCTTTTTTCGCTGTTCCACTTAGCTACGCTGAGCGAAACGGAGATACCTATTATCAGGGATATGTACATAGCAATACATTCTGCAGTCACATTAAACGTCATTTTTCTTCATCTCCTCATTATGGCTGTCATGTTGTTTAGAAAACTACTAAGATACTAATGAACTACTTATAAATAAAACTTTATCACTTTAGGGTAAATTATGTCAAGAAACTCAGCCAGGGAAAATGACGGTCATCCCACAGAAGAACTTCCTACCGCAAAATCACTAACAAATGAACGTTTTGCCTGAAGATATTCCATAATCCGCTTATATGCATTAGGAATTCTCTCAAAAGGCTGAATAAAAGGCTCTTTAATTGTAATCATGGCATAGTCAGTTTCTGCATTCTCTGAATATTGTACACCGGGACAATTTGTTTCAAATCCTTAGTCCACTGTTAATGGCCCATTTCTCCATATAATTATTTACATCAGTCTCAGGATTCGGAGAAATCATTACATAACTTGCCATTCTAAATGATGCCACTCTTTTAATCTGTATCTTTGAATATATATCTCATCTCCATTTCATAATTATTATCTCTTGGCCATCAGCTTCAGAATTACTGATTCTGAACGAAAACAAATCGAAGCCCGTATTCTTGCCAGTGGACTGATGAAAAGACATAAGAGAATTACAAACTGAATACACCAATATGCTAACAGCTATTATTGACCTACTGGATGGTGCAAAATATCTGTGGGGGGGAGATCGCCATGAACAACAATCTTAATTTTCATTTCGGTATGTACGAACCCGCCACAGACTCCATTATCATCAATACCGGCGAGAACGCAATGCTAGCATTGAAAGAAAAAGGATTGCAGGATTATGTGGATGCGATGAATGAATTTAATTAATTATTCCCCAAGTTGGGAAAACATTTTACTTTAGTCA
>CAMEWU010000059.1 GCA_945946715.1 uncultured Clostridium sp.
CGTGCTATTATTAGAATATAATAGGTGTAACCACTTGTCAATGATAAGCATCAGGGAAGGACGTTAAGAGATAAAAAACTCCTCAGTATCGTAACATACTGAGGAGTAATGTATCGTATCTCTCTGAAAAACAAGATTATCTCTTTGAGAACTGTGGAGCACGTCTTGCTGCTTTCAAACCGTACTTCTTTCTTTCCTTCATACGTGGGTCACGAGTTAAGAATCCAGCCTTCTTTAATGCTGGTCTGTACTCAGGATCAGCTACACACAATGCTCTTGCAATACCATGACGAATAGCACCAGCCTGTCCGGTAAAACCGCCACCTTTAACATTTACTAATACATCGAACTTACCCTGTGTAGAAGTAGCTTCAAATGGCTGATTTACGATTAACTTCAAAGTCTCTAATCCGAAGTAATCATCCATATCTCTTTTATTGATTGTAACTTTACCTGTACCAGGTACTAAATATACTCTTGCGATACTGCTTTTTCTTCTACCAGTTCCATAGAACTTGTTATCTTTCTTCTTAGCCACTGTTATGTCCTCCTTCTACATTAATACTTAATCTCTAAAGCTACCGGCTTCTGTGCTGCCTGCTCATGTTCCGGACCTGCATATACATACAGTTTCTTAATCATCTGACGTCCTAAAGGTCCCTTTGGAAGCATACCCTTAACTGCTAAGTAAATAACATCTTCCGGCTTCTTAGCCATTTTTTCTCTTAAAGTGGTTTCTTTCATACCACCTACATAATCAGAATGATTGTAATAAATCTTCTGATCCAACTTCTTACCGGTTACTGCAATCTTGTCTGCATTTACTACGATTACATAATCACCAGTATCAATGTGTGGAGTATAAGTTGGCTTATTCTTGCCTCTTAATACTTTTGCAATCTCTGATGCTAAACGTCCTAATGTATGTCCTGTAGCGTCTACTACATACCACTGTCTCTCAATCGTTGATGGGCTAGCCATATAACTTTTCATGGTTGTTCCTCCTTCAAATCATTACATAACATGTATCTGATAATACTATTACCGGGGCTTTGGCTTAAGTATTTATCTTTCTCGTCACAGTTTTATATTATATTACACTCTGCCTAGTGTGTCAATGAATTTTCTCTGTTTTCCTAAAGTTTTTCCGCCTTCCTGACTTGTTATTCACAGAAAACGACACCAGTTTTCTCTAGTTTTCCACGAATTGTTGATACTTTTGTGGATATCTTTCAAAATTCATCTGGAATTATTCCAGTTTTCCACACAATTCTTGCAAATTTACATTCTTTTTACTTTTTTCGAATCTTTTTACAAATATTCGATTTCCATCAATGTGAGCCCTCTTGCCTCTGCCTTTGGCCCTGCTTTTCGACGGTCTTTGGCATCCAATATCTCTTTCATGTACTCCGGGGGATACATACCGGTTCCCACTTTCAGCAATGTTCCCACAATAATACGCACCATGTTATATAAAAAACCGTTTCCATTAATCTGAATTCGAATCATATCTCCTTCTTTTATTACGTTCAGATAATATATGGTTCGCACTGTATTTTCCACCTGGGTTCTTGTAGAACAAAAGCTTTTGAAATCATGTTCGCCAACCAGATAATCGGCTGCTTTCTGCATATTTTCTACATTTAAGGGATAATAGAAAAAATGGCTGTACAATCGTTCCGTTGGTATAGAAAATTTACGATTTAGTATTCGATATTCATATGTTTTCCTTGTATCACAATATCTGGGATGCCAATCCAACGGAACTTCACAAGAGCTTTGTATCCGAATATCTTCCGGCAGACGCTGATTCAAAGCAAAGCTCATTTTTTCTGCAGGTATCCGACTTTCTGTATCAAAGACTGCCACATTTCCCATAGCATGAACACCGGAATCCGTCCGACTAGCACCAATTACAGCAATCTTTTCGCCAACCAGCTCTGAAATGGTTTTATTTAATACCTCTTCCACCGTTATTCCATTTTCCTGAATCTGCCAGCCACAATAGTTGGTTCCATCATAAGCCACAATTAATTTCACTCGCTTCATGCTTTATCGATTCCCTTCTTATTCTTACCATGCACAGTTTTACATCTTCACATCCATAAATGAAGCCAATCCGACATAAAAATTCTCATTGCTATAATACCTGCCAGATAAAGAAACAACAGAACATATGCCAATATATCCACACCTGTATATTTCAGCGGTTTCATTTTACTTCTGCCATCTCCTCCCTGATAACACCTTGCTTCCATAGCAAGCGCCAGCTCATTGGCACGCCGGATAGCAGAAACAAACATAGGCAGTATAACAGGAAAAAGGCTCTTCAACCGCTTTATCACACTTCCATTTTCAAAGTCAGCACCACGCGCCTGCTGTGCTTTCATAATTTTATCTAACTCTTCTATCAAAATCGGTATAAACCGTAATGCAATACTTATCATCATTGCCACTTCATGAACCGGCACATGAAAAACCTTTAACCATTGAAATGCCCGTTCCAGTCCGTCAGTCAGCTTTGTGGGAGTTGTTGTATAGGTGATAACAGATGCCCCCAGTACTAACAGAATAATCCGAAGCGTTGTATAACATGCCGTGCGAAATCCCTGCCATGAGATATGTATAATCCACCAGTCGATAAAGGGGTCTCCCGGGGTAAAAAACATATTCAATACTATCGACAACAGGATAAATACCAATATTCCCTGTAAGCCTTTCAGCATATATTTTACAGGTACCTTTGACGGCAGTATATATATACCCAGCATTATAACTGCCAACAAATACATATATTTATTATTTGCCAAAAACAAGCTTATCAGGTAAACAAATGTAATCGCCAGTTTTGTTCTCGGATCAAGCCTGTGTATCGGCGACTGTACCGGATAATATTGTCCTATGGTTATATCTCGAATCATATGTTCCTCCTAAGGGTTACGCCAAATAATGTACTAATTCCTCTTCGGCTACATCCATCTGATAAATCCCAGTTTCTACTTCATGTCCTTCCGATTTTAGTTTTTGCATCAGTTCTGTTACAATTGGAAGTCCCAGTCCTAATTCTGCCAAACGTTTTTTATCACTGAAAGCCTGTGTCGTACTTCCGTCAAATCTGATTTCTCCCCGCTCCATCATAATAACACGTTTTGCATATTCTGCTACATCTTCCATATTATGAGACACCAGTACAATGGTCATTCCCTGTTGGTTTAAGGCTTTTAAAAGTCCAAATAAATCTCTTCTTCCTGCCGGATCCAATCCTGCCACCGGCTCATCTAATACCAATACATCCGGTTTCATTGCAAGAACTCCCGCAATTGCTACTCTACGCTTCTGACCACCGGATAATTCAAATGGGGATAAATCATAAACAGCATCCGATAAACCAACTGCCTCTATAGCTTCAAATGCTCGCTGTTGAACCTCCAGAAGAGGCAACCCCAGATTCTTAGGTCCAAAACTGACATCTTCCAATACGGTTTCTGCAAATAACTGATACTCCGGGTATTGAAATACTAATCCAACTTTCCCCCGCAACTCCGTCCGATTATATCCTTTTTCATGGATATCATGGCCTTCATAATAAATATGCCCTGCTGTCGGAGATAATAATCCATTGAACTGCTGAATCAGAGTAGATTTTCCGGAACCTGTATGTCCAATAATTGCAACAAACTCACCTTTATCAATGGTAAGACTTACATTCTTAATTGCCTGATAAGCATATATGGTCTTGGGACTGTATTCATAGGTAACATGATCTAATACCAGACCATGGGTCATAGCATGCTGCCGTTGCTGTTGCAACACAATCTCCTCTTGACGCTCTTTATTTCTTTCCTCTAAAATTCCTCTATCTCTGACTTCTGAATCTATTTCGTCCTCTGTACCTAAACTATGAAGATTTGCATATGCTTTTAACCGGTGTACTTCACTCACAAATTCTTCTAAAGACAAAACGGTTTCCGAGATATCCAGACCTCTTTCATGTAGTTTGACAGCTAACTCTGTAATCTTTGGTAATACCAGGCCATATTCCTGAAGTTCTTCTCTGGAACGAAAGATTTCTTTTGGTGTTCCTTCCATAACCAATTTCCCCTGATGAATCACCAATATCCTGTCTGCATCCACTACTTCTTCCATCTCATGGGTAATAAACAAAACTGTGATGTTCTGTTCTTTGTTCAGTACATGTGCCGCCTGTAATACCTCTTTTCTTCCCTGAGGATCTAACATTGCTGTAGACTCGTCAAAAATAATACACTTTGGTTGCATGGCCAGGACTCCTGCAATTGCCACCCGCTGCTTCTGTCCACCGGATAAACAGTTGGGAGATTGCTGGCGATATGCGGTCATTCCTACCTTTTCCAGAGAATCTGTTACCCTTTGGATAATCTCACTGGTCTCTACTCCCAGATTTTCCGGTCCAAATGCTACATCTTCTTCCACAACAGTCCCAATGATTTGATTATCCGGATTCTGAAATATCATTCCTGCATTTTTACGAATTTCCCAAGTATTATCCTCATCACTGGTATCCATCCCGGCAACTGTAATCACACCTTCTGTGGGCTCTAATAACACGTTTAGCAGTTTCGCAAACGTAGATTTTCCGGATCCATTCTTACCGATGATGCCAACAAATTCTCCCGGTTGAATCTGTAATGATACATCCTGCAATGCTTCTACAATCTCTGAAACATTCCCATTATCATCTCTTCGAAAATATTCAAATGTCACATGTTCTGCTTTAATCATAGCATCTCCTGTTATCTGTCAACCCATAGTTCTAATAATATAAGAAAAGCTGTCGCATGTAACTTATGCGACAGCCTTATATAACTCTTATACTAATTCAAGAATAACTTCCATAGCTGCATCACCTTTACGTGGTCCAATCTTTACGATTCTGGTATAACCACCTGGGCGACCTGCATACTTCGGTGCATATTCGTCAAATAATTTTGCAGTTAAATCAACTTTCTTTGTACCCTTCTTTTTACCTGCTCCTTCTGCCGGAACATCAACTACCGGGTAAAGCACCTTTAACATCTGTCTTCTTGCATGAAGTCTGGAAGGCTGATCCTTCTTAACCTTCTTTTCAACGGTATCGTACTGAGTAACCTTCTTACCGTCTACTACTTCTTTGATTCTCTTTCCGTCTTTATCTAACTTTGGAACCTTAGCAGTTACTGTAACCTCATCGAAGTTATCCTTTTCCTTTACTGCTAATGTAATCAAATGTTCTGCAATCTGACGAACTTCCTTTGCTCTTGCCTCTGTTGTCTTAATTTTACCATTGTATAACAACATAGTTACCTGATTACGAAGTAACGCCTTTCTTGCACTTGCTTTTTTACCAAGTTTTCTATACATTGCCATATAGATATGTCCTCCTTATGGATATTTATGCAGAATACTCTGCATCTTCACTATGCTTACTCTTATTCAGCTTTAGTGATAAGTGGATTATTCATCGCCATTGCGAAGTTCTAATCCTAATTCCTTTAACTTACCTAATACTTCTTCCAATGACTTACGTCCGAGATTTCGAACCTTCATCATATCCTCAGAAGTCTTATTGGTCAATTCTTCTACAGTATTGATTCCTGCACGTTTCAGACAGTTATAAGAACGTACGGATAATTCTAATTCATCAATGCTCATTTCAAGCACTTTTCCTTTTTCATCATCCTTTGTTTCAATCATAACTTCTGTTGACTTTGCATTCTCAGATAAATCGATAAACAGATTCAGATGTTCACTTAATACCTTTGCTGCAAGGCTAACTGCCTCATCTGGTGCCAAAGTACCATTGGTAAATACATCTAATGTCAATTTATCATAATCAGTAACCTGACCAACACGGGTATTTTCAACAATCATGTTCACACGCTCAACTGGTGTGTAGATTGAATCAACTGCAATAACATCAATGGATAAATCTTCCTTCTTATTCTTGTCAGCACCTACATAACCTCTGCCCTTGGAAATGGTTAATTCCATATCCAGACGGCAGTCAGCACCGCCACTTAAGGTTGCAATTACTAAATCTTTATTCAGGATTTCAATGTTGCTATCCACATGAATATCTGCTGCGGTTACAACACCTTCTCCTTCGAATTCAATATATGCAGTCGAGGTTTCAGCGGTAGAATTGTTCTTAATTGCCAACTCCTTAATATTCATGATGATTTCAGTTACGTCTTCCTTTACGCCAGGAATCGAACTAAATTCATGTAAAACCCCTTTAATCTTTACTGCTGTAACTGCAGAACCTGGTAAAGAAGAAAGCATAATTCTTCTCAATGAGTTACCAAGAGTTGTACCATAACCTCTTTCTAAAGGCTCAACTACAAAGCGTCCATACTTATTATCTTCGGAAATCTCTGCAATTTCAATTCTAGGTTTTTCAAATTCAAACACTATTGGGACCCTCCTTTTGGGTTAATAAGTTGAGGTTATTCCTAAATATTTATGGATTATTTAGAATACAACTCAACGATAAGAGTTTCGTTAACAGGTACATCAATCTGCTCTCTTAAAGGCAATTCTTTAACCGTACCACTTAAGCTTTCCTGATCTGCCTCTAACCAAGCTGGAACTAATCTTCCACCGGTCACTTCTAAGATGTCCTTATATCTCTGAGAAGATTTGCTCTTCTCTCTGATTTCAATCTTATCGCCTGCTTTTACTCTGTAAGATGGAATGTTTACACATTTACCATTTACAAGTACATGCTTATGATCAACAATCTGTCTAGCTTCCTTACGAGTTCTTGCAAATCCCATACGGAAAACAACATTATCCAATCTTAACTCTAATAAAATCATTAAGTTTGGACCGGTTAAGCCCTTCATACGCTCTGCTGTTGCATATAAGTTACGGAAAGGCTTCTCTAATACACCATAAATGAATTTAGCTTTCTGCTTCTCACGTAACTGAAGACCATATTCACTCATTTTTCTGTTTGCTCTATTTAATGTTCTGTTTGACTTCTTGTCAATTCCGAGATACATTGGCTCCATGCCTAAAGATCTGCATCTCTTAAGAACGGGAGTTCTATCTACTGCCATCTATCTGTACCTCCTAATTAGACTCTACGACGCTTTGGTGGGCGACATCCGTTGTGTGGAACTGGGGTTACGTCTGTAATACTTAATACATCCAAACCACATGCCTGAAGTGCACGAATTGCTGCTTCACGTCCTGAACCCGGACCCTTAACCATAACGTCAACTGACTTTAAACCATGAACTAATGCTGCCTTTGTAGCAGTTTCTGCTGCCATCTGAGCTGCATAAGGTGTAGACTTTCTAGATCCTCTGAATCCTAATCCACCTGCACTTGCCCAAGATAACGCATTTCCTTCTGCATCAGTTAAGGTAACAATTGTATTATTAAAAGATGACTGAATGTGTGCCTGTCCACGTTCAACGTTCTTTTTCACACGCTTCTTTGTCACTTTTTTAGTAACTTTCTTTGCTGCTGCCATTACTAAACCTCCTAGGTATTAAACGCTTATGCGTTTTGTATCATTTCAATTATTACTTCTTCTTATTTGCTACTGTTCTCTTTGGACCCTTACGAGTTCTTGCGTTTGTCTTTGTCTTCTGACCACGAACCGGAAGTCCCTTTCTATGACGGATACCACGGTAACATCCAATTTCCTGTAAACGCTTGATATTCATTGCTATTTCTCTACGTAAATCACCTTCAACGACCTGTGTATTGTTGATAACTTCGCTTAATCTACGAACTTCATCATCCGTTAAATCACGAACACGAGTGTCTGGGTTTACGTTAGCTTCTTTTAAGATACGCGCAGCACTGGTTCTACCAATACCATAGATATAAGTAAGACCGATTTCAATACGCTTTTCTCTTGGTAAATCAACACCTGAAATACGAGCCATGTATTTCTACCTCCATAAAATAGTATTCTCTTACTGCATAATACGAAAACTAACGTATCCGCATACATATGTATGGGTGAAATGCATACGCCGCTTTCCTATTATAATGAAATGTTTATTTGTAATTAGCATAATTTCTTATGCTACAGCCGCTTCAATTTTTGTGACCAATCGTTGCTGGTCGTTGCAGATTTCAGCCCATTTATTAACCCTTCGTGCGGGAATAACACGCATGATTAATAAACTGTCAAATTCCTAGCCTTGTCTCTGCTTGTGCTTAGGATTTTCACAGATTACTCTGATGCTTCCTTTTCTTTTAATGACTTTGCATTTGTCGCAAATTGGTTTTACAGATGCTCTAACCTTCATTAAAATCTCTCCTTTCAAAAAAGTCCGCTACAAGCTAATACTTTACCACTTTTGGCAAGTATTTGCAATAGCTTTTTACTATTTTTTTTATTTTGCGGAACTTTTTTCTTCTCTGTCTGAATTATTTATTTCTCCAAACAATTCTTCCCTTGGTTAAATCATATGGTGACAATTCAATTTTTACGGTATCACCTGGAAGAATCTTAATATATCCCATCCGAATCTTACCACTGATATGTCCCAATACGATGTGACCGTTCTCTAACTGAACACGGAACATTGCATTTGGCAACTTCTCTAATACTACACCCTCAACTTCAATTGCATCCACTTTTGACATATTCAAAACCTCCTGCTCTTTGCTTCTAAACCTTATGCTTACACTGCTATGCCTTCCGCCTGGGAAAGAATTACCGGCTCTCCTTCGGTAATTAAAATGGTATTTTCATAGTGAGCAGACAAGGAACCATCATAGGTTACCACTGTCCAGTCATCATCCATCCATACTACATCATATTCACCGGCATTTACCATTGGTTCAATGGCTAATGTCATACCCGGCTTTAATTTTGCCCCTTTTTGCTTACTTGCAAAATTAGGTACATTCGGCTTCTCATGCAGTTTCTTACCAACCCCATGACCCACCAAATCCCGGACAACTGAAAATCCATTGGCTTCTACATATTCCTGTATTGCTCTTCCTATATCTACAATATGATATCCAGGCTTTGCATATTTCAAACCTTCAAAAAAACTTTGCCGGGTTACTGCTATCAGCTTCTCAGCTTCCTGAGACACTTCTCCCACAGCAATGGTTCTTGCTGCATCCGAATGATATCCCTTATATATCACACCTGCATCCAGACTGACAATGTCCCCTTCCCGTATAATATGTTTCTCATTGGGAATTCCATGAACAACCTCATCATTTACCGATACGCAAATGGATGCCGGATATCCGCAGTAATTTAAAAATGAAGGAATACAACCATAATCCCGGATAATAGTCTCTCCTAACCGATCAATATCCTTTGTACTGATTCCCGGTTTTATTGCCTTTGCCAGCTCTTGATGAGTAATCGCAAGTATCCGGCCAGCTTCCTGCATAAGTTCTATCTCGCTTTGAGATTTTCTGGTAATCGGCATTTTATTCACCTAAGATATCACAAATTGCTGCAAAGACATCATTCATATCAACGGTTCCGTCAACCTCTTTCATAATGCCTTTCTTGTTGTAATAATCAATCAATGGCTGTGTCTGTTCATGATATACTGCAAGTCTTTTCTGAACAGTTTCCGGCTTATCATCATCCCGAAGAATTAACTCGCCGCCACATGCATCACATTTATTTTCTTCCTTCGTTGGATTATAAACAATGTGATATGTAGCTCCGCAGCCTACACAGGCACGACGACCTGACATTCTGCGAACAATATTTTCATCCGGCACTTCTACATTAATTGCATAGTCTACGCTATCACCAATTTCAGCCAATGCCTTATCTAATGCTTCTGCCTGTGGAATTGTTCTTGGAAATCCATCTAAGATATAACCCTTTTTACAATCATCTGCCTTAAAACGATCAATAACCAGGTCGACTACTAATTCATCCGGAACTAACAGACCCTGATCCATATATTTCTTTGCTTTTGCACCTAACTCTGTGCCATTCTTAATGTTTGCACGAAAAATATCACCTGTGGAAATGTGTGGGATTCCGTACTTTTCTGCAATTAATTTTGCCTGAGTTCCTTTTCCTGCACCCGGTGCCCCTAACATAATTATTTTCATATGCTTCTCCTCCTAAATTCTACATTATAATGCTCGCACACACACCAATAAGCTGTAGAAATTCTACAGCTTATTGATGATTTATCTTATTTCAAAAATCCTTCGTAATTACGATCCAGCATCTTCGAATCCAACTGCTTAATTGTTTCCAAAATAACACCTACGATAATGATTAACGAGGTTCCTCCGAAGGATACATTTGCACCAAATACACCACTAAAGAAAATCGGAATAATAGCAATGATAACCAAGCCAACAGCTCCGATAAATATGATGTACTTTAATACTTTTTCCAAGTACTCCTGAGTTGGTTTACCTGGTCGGATACCCGGAACAGATGCTCCACTCTTCTTCAGGTTATTTGCAACCTCCATTGGATTAAAGGTAATGGATGTATAAAAATAAGCAAACATCAATACCAATGCGATGTAAATAGCCAGACCAACATATCCCCAAGGATGACCCTTTGTAAACCAATAATTTTGCGAAAGACTGGAAATAATTTCCTGTACCACCTTATTCGTAATATTAATCTTGAACAGGCTTACAATCATAGCCGGCATAGATAAGAGAGATGATGCAAAAATAATTGGGATAACACCTGCGGTGTTGACCTTTAATGGCATCTCTGTTGCACGTCCTCCAACCATTCTTCTTCCGCTTACCTTCTGGGAATACTGAATTGGAATATTTCTCTTTGCATCCTGTAACAGGATAACCAGTACAGTTGTCAGAATAACGACTGCAAGAATAACCAGAATTGCTCCGATACCCTTTACATATTCTGCTTCATTGAACTGTTTCTTTACAAACATGGTATACAGATTTGAAAAATCATTTGGCATTCTGGATACTATGTTAATTAACAAAATAATAGAAATACCATTACCAATTCCTTTTTCTGTAATACGCTCGCCCAGCCACATTACCAAAGTACTACCTGCAGTTAAAGTAACAATCATAGTTACCACTGTCAGCCAGTTTGCACCTGTTCCCAGTGCATTTGCCTGTTGTAAACTAATAGACAAACCTGCTGCTTCAATAATCGCAAGCAATACCGTTACGTAACGGGTAATTGCTGTCATTTTCTTTCTTCCATCTTCTCCATCCCGCTGCATTTCTTCCAATGCCGGAATAGCAATGGTTAACAGCTGCATGATAATTGAAGATGTAATATATGGGGTTACATTCAAAGCAAAAATTGACACTTGCTCTAAGGAACCACCGGAAAACATGCTGAGCCAAGCATTACCTTCTGTTCCTAATATGGAATCCAATGTT
>CAMEWU010000060.1 GCA_945946715.1 uncultured Clostridium sp.
GTTTTGAAACATTAGTAGAAGCTGGTTATGATCCAAGAAATGCATATTTTGAGTGTATCCATGAGATGAAACTGATTGTAGACTTGATTTATCAGTCAGGTTTCGCAGGAATGCGGTACTCTATCTCTAATACAGCAGAATATGGTGATTATATTACCGGACCAAAGATTATTACAGAAGATACAAAGAAGGCAATGAAGCAGATTCTTTCTGATATTCAGGATGGAAGCTTTGCAAAGCAGTTCTTGTTAGATATGTCACCTGCAGGTCGTCAGGTACATTTCAAGGCTATGAGAAAGCTGGCTTCTGAGCATCCATCAGAGATTGTTGGTGAAGAAATTCGTAAGCTTTATAGCTGGAATGGTGAAGATAAGCTGATTAATAACTAATTGGATGATACTTATGTAGAAACCCGTTGCCTGCTGGTGACGGGTTTCTTTTGCACTAGAGCTTCTTTACAATAGCATCATACAAATCCAGAGTACAGTGCTCGTCTTTTGCAAAATGCTTGCAATTTAAGCAACTTGGACTGCTTGGCGCTTCGTTACAGAAGCAGTTCTGCGCTCCGGCATGCTCGTAGGCACTGCAGCGTTCGGCTACGTTCATATAGGTTTCCTGTGAACTACGCATAATCCTATCTCCTTTCGGAATAAAATACTGCATTGGGATATTAAAAAAGAATATCTCACACATAGTATGCTCGGTTTATATGGTAAATATAATGGAAAAGTTGACAATTATGGAAGGTATAGGTAAAATATTAGTATTTTAGTAAAGAATAGGAGATGGTTTTTTTTGGACGGGAGTTCCGCGATACAAATCGGTACATTTGCAATACAGACCGGTTCTGTTGTTAAAATGATTGTTTTGTTGATTCTTTTAGTGCTGTCCGGATTATTTTCTTCGGCAGAGACATCATTAACAACGGTAAATATTTATATAATGAAAGGAATGGCTGAAGAAGGTAACAGACGTGCGAAAGTAGTTTTAAAATTAATGGAAAATCCGGGTAAGGTATTGAGTACGATTTTGATTGGAAACAATATTGTAAATATTACTGCTTCTTCCATGATGACAATATTAATTACAGAATTGTTTGGCAGTGCGGCAGTTGGCGTGGCAACCGGAATTTTAACGGTATTGATTTTGATTTTTGGTGAAATCACACCGAAGAATCTTGCTACTATATATAGTGAGAAATTTGCATTGTTTTATGCAATGCCAATCTGGCTGTTGTCTATTATTTTAACACCGGTTATCTGGCTGCTGGATAAGTTTTGCAATTTTATCTACTGGATATTGCGGATAGATGTGAATGGTATAAATAAGCAAATGACAGAGTCGGAATTACGAACCATTGTAAATGTTAGTCATGAAGATGGCGTAATCGAGGGAGAAGAAAAAGAAATGATTACCAATGTGGTGGATTTTGGAGATTCCATTGCGAAGGATATTATGATACCACGAGCAGACATTACCATGGCACCTGTCGATGCGGATTATGAAGAAATACTGGGATATTTTATGGATGAACAGTATAGTCGGATTCCGATTTATGAAGAAAATAAAGAAAATATTGTTGGTATTCTCCATATGAAAGATTTGTTTTTTTATCGGGAACAAGAACAGGAAGAGTTTCAGGTTCGAAAGGTTATGCGAGAGCCTTATTATACGTATGAGTATCAGAAAACCTCTGGTATCTTGGAAGAGTTACGACAGAATTCTGTGTCCATTACAATTGTATTAGATGAATATGGAGCTGCGGCAGGTATGATAACATTAGAAGATTTGCTGGAAGAAATTGTAGGTGAGATACGGGATGAATATGATGAGTACGAGGAAGAAATTATCAAGCAGGTTGGAGAAAACCAGTATGAAGTGGAAGGCAGTGCTAAAATTGATGATGTCAATGATGCACTGGACTTATCACTGGAATCGGAAGATTATGACTCGATTGGCGGTTATGTAATTGAATTGCTGGATCATCTGCCGGAAATTGGTGAAGTGGTGGAAAATAGTGCGGCAGTATTCGAGGTTTTGCAAGCAGATAAAACCCGTGTAGAACGAATCCGGATTACGGTGCGAAAAGAGCCGGATGAAGGACAGGAAATGATGGAATAATTGAGAGAATGGAAAGGATAATAAGATGATAAGCGCTGTAAATGTAACATTAAGATTAGGAAAGAAAGCATTATTTGAAGATGTAAATATCAAGTTTACGCCGGGAAACTGTTATGGCTTGATTGGGGCGAATGGTGCAGGTAAATCTACATTTTTAAAAATATTATCCGGTGAACTGGAACCAACCAAAGGTGAAATTATTATGGACCCGGGCGAACGGTTATCTATGTTAAAACAGGATCATTTCCAATATGATGCCTTTTCAGTACTGGATACGGTTATTATGGGAAACCAGCGTCTATATGAAATTATGAAAGAAAAAGACGCCATTTATGCAAAAGAAGATTTTACTGACGAGGACGGTGTCCGTGCGGCAGAGTTGGAAGGAGAATTTGCGAATTTAAACGGATGGGAAGCAGAATCTGACGCGGCAACGTTGCTGAATGGATTGGGGATTGAGACAGACCTTCATTATAAAATGATGAGTGAGCTTCCGGCTGCTCAAAAGGTTAAAGTATTGCTGGCACAGGCATTATTTGGTAATCCGGATGTTTTGCTATTGGATGAGCCCACCAATCATTTGGATTTAGATGCGATTGCTTGGTTAGAAGAATTCTTGATTAATTTTGATAATACAGTCATAGTGGTATCCCATGACCGTTACTTCTTAAATAAAGTATGTACACATACAGCAGATGTGGATTATGGAAAGATTCAATTGTATGCCGGTAACTATGATTTCTGGTATGAGTCCAGTCAGTTGATGCTGAAGCAACAGAAGGAAGCAAATAAGAAGAAAGAAGAAAAGATAAAAGAATTGCAGGAATTCATACAACGATTTTCAGCAAATGCTTCTAAATCAAAGCAGGCAACCTCTAGAAAACGAGCATTGGAAAAGATAGAACTGGATGACATCCGCCCGTCCAGTCGGAAGTATCCATATATTGATTTCCGACCAAACCGAGAAATCGGAAATGAAGTGCTGACAGTTGAAAAGATGTCTAAAACCATTGATGGGGTAAAGGTACTGGATAATATCTCCTTTACAGTGAACAAAGGAGATAAGATAGCATTTGTTGGGCCGAACACCATTGCTACCACCACCCTGTTTCAGATCCTTTCCGGAGAAATGGAACCGGATGAAGGAAACTATAAGTGGGGTGTGACCACATCCCAGGGATATTTCCCGAAGGATTTTAATAAAGAATTCGAAAATGATTATGTCATTGTGGATTGGCTGACCCAGTACTCGGAAGAAAAGGATGCTACTTATGTGCGGGGATTTTTGGGACGTATGCTTTTTGCCGGTGAGGATGGTGTGAAAAAAGTAAAAGTTCTGTCCGGTGGAGAAAAAGTACGTTGCCTGTTGTCCAAACTTATGATTATGGGCTCCAATGTGTTGATTATGGATGAACCGACCAATCATCTGGATATGGAATCCATCACGGCACTGAATAACGGAATGATAAAATTCCCGGGAGTGATACTGTTTTCTTCCCAGGATCATCAGTTGCTGCAGACCACTGCAAACCGGATTATGGAATTAACCAATACCGGTTTAATTGACAAACAGACTACTTATGACGAATATCTTGCAAATGATGAATTGGCAAGAAAACGACAAATTATGAATATGACAGAGACAGTGGATGCAGAAATGGAATAGCCTGGAATGGGATATGGTAAAAATAGACAAAAAGAGAACCGGAAAAATGCCGGTTCTTTTTTTGCGGAGAATTTTGTTGTGCAAATGTTATGACAGTTGAAAGAATATTTACAAAAAAATACGGAACTTTGAACAAAAAAAGTTTTGTAACATTTTTGAAATGATTTTGAAAAAACAAAAAGCAAAGAAAATGAAAACAGATTCCACAGAAGGTAATAAGTCAGAAAAATACAAAAATAAATATAAAAATTAAAATAAAGTTGCACAATTCATTGTGGTAAGCAATAATTATGTTGAATTTTAATAAAATATAAAAAATTAACAAACTCTTACAAGAAGTATTTCTGAAAAAATGGGTAAAAAACAACGAAAAATGAAGGACACATCCAAAAATCCGATAAAAAAACTGGAAAAAAATGTGCAATGAACCTAAAAAATTCAAAAAAAGACTTGCTAAATTGTTCACTATGTCCTATAATGACAACTGTAGAGTTGCGGAAGCAACGAATATCACTTAGTCGAAGTAGGAATATTAAGACTTGGACAAAGCTACATATAATTACATATGGAATCGAGTTTAAGTCACGATTAACCGAGTGCGACTAACACACACATTTTTAAAGGAGGGTTTTTCCGTGAAAAAATTCAAAAAAGTTTTAGCGTTATCTTTAGCTTTGGCTATGGGATTATCGTTAGTAGCTTGTAACAACGGTGGTGGAGACACTACAACACCTGCAGGTAACTCAGATGAACCAGCTTCAGATGATAGCGCAGAGCCAGTTGAGGAAGGTTCAGTAGTAAATATTTACTGCTGGAACGCTGAGTTCGCTCAGAGAATGCAGGGATTCATGCCTGGTTATACTCCAGACAGCACAGATTCTAACGAAGCTACCAAGGGTGGTGTGTTAGAAGATGGTACCAGAGTTAACTTTGTAGTAACTCCTAATGATAACAATGGTTATCAGGACAAGTTGGATGCTACATTGTTAGGTCAGGCTGATGCAGCAGCAGATGACAAGATTGATATCTTCTTGATCGAAGCTGACTATGCATTAAAGTATGTTAACACTGACTACACTATGAATGTAGAAGATCTTGGAATTACTTCTGATGATATGGCTGATATGTATCAGTACACCAAGGATATCGTAACAGATAGCAATGGTGCAATTAAGGCTGTTACATGGCAGGCTACTCCTGGTTTGTTTGCTTACAGACGTTCAATTGCAAAGGATGTTTTAGGAACAGATGATCCAGTAGAAGTTCAGAAGTCAGTTAAGGATTGGGCTACATTTAATGAGACCGCTGCAAAGATGAAGGAAAAAGGTTACTTCATGATTTCAGGTTATGATGATGCTTATCGTACATTCTCTAACAATGTATCACAGCCATGGGTTGTTGATGGTGTTGTAACTGTTGATCCTGCTATTAAGGAATGGGTTGACCAGACTAAGGATTTCACTGACAAGGGTTATAACAACAAGACTTCTTTATGGTCAGATGCTTGGGCAGCTGAGCAGGGTCCTTCAGGTAAGACATTTGGTTTCTTCTACTCTACATGGGGTATTAACTTCACATTGATGGGTAACTCATTAGAGGTTAAGGAAGCTGATGGCGGTAAGGCAGAAGTTGGTAATGGTATCTACGGTGACTACGCAGTATGTGAAGGCCCAGCAGCTTACTACTGGGGTGGTACATGGATCTGTGGTGCTACCGGTACAGATAACCCAACAGCAGTACATGACATTATGTACTCTATGACTTGTGATCCAGCAGTTGCTAAGGCAATTACTGAGGAAACTCTTGATTACACAAACAATGTTCCAGCAATGGAAGAAATCGCTAACTCAGATTTCAGTTCTGATTTCTTAGGTGGACAGAACCACATTGCATTGTTTACTGAGGCTGCTCCAAAGATCGATATGAGCAATACTTGCCCTTACGATCAGGGATGTAACGAAGAATTCCAGGGTGCTATGAAGGATTACTTCGAAGGAACAGTTGACTACGATACAGCTTTAGCTAACTTCTACAAGGCTATTCAGGCTAAGTATCCAGATGTTCAGGTTCCAGCTGAATAATCTAAATTTATACAATTTAGAGTAGAACTCTTTACATGCCTGTCTGTAAAGGCAGGCATGTTTTTTAATACCTTTTGACTGCAGGTTTGACAGAAAATTATATATGTGAGGTGAGAAAATAGTATGGCAGCAGCAAAAAAAAGTAAAGTTGTTAGTTATACAAAATGGGGCTACATTTTCTTGATACCATTCTTCCTCGTATACACTGTTTTTTCTTTGGTACCATTGATTAGCACTGTGTACTTTAGCTTTTTTGAAAAATATATGGCTATGGGTGGATTGACTCAGGTTGGCCCGAATTTTGTAGGTTTACAGAATTATATTCAATTCTTTACAAATGGTGATTTGTTAAAGTTTACTTGGAATACTCTGGTAATGTGGATTGCCGGATTTATTCCTCAGATTTTAGTTTCTTTATTACTTGGTGTTTGGTTTGCTGATACAAGCATTCGCTTGAAAGGTGAGCAATTCTTCAAGACAGTTATTTATTTGCCAAACTTAATCATGGCTTCCGCGTTTGCAATGTTATTCTTTGCAATTTTCTCTGATATTGGACCGGTTAATAATATGATTTCAGCTTTAGGCGGAGAACCAATTCGTTGGTTATCATATACATGGTCAACCAGATTTTTGGTTGCTTTGATGAACTTCTTAATGTGGTTTGGTAATACAACAATTATGTTGATGGCAGGTATCATGGGTATTGATACATCCCTCTTTGAGGCTGCTAATGTGGATGGAGCAACTTCCTTCCAGGTATTTACGAGAATTACAATGCCATTGTTAAAACCTATTTTCCTTTACGTATTGATTACTTCCTTAATTGGTGGTATTCAGATGTTCGATGTTCCTCAGATTTTAACTGATCAAATGGGTTCACCGAATAATACAACAATGACATTGATTATGCATTTGAATAAACATCTGTATAGTAAGAACTACGGTATGTCAGGTGCACTTTCCGTTATCCTCTTTGTGGTAACAGGTGTCCTGAGTTTTATCATATACCGTATTAATACTAGACAGGATGAATATTAGGAGGAGGAGATAGAAAATGGCTAAATCATCAGCAGAAAAGAGCTATCATGCACATATAGCCCGGGTGAAGGCAGTCAGATATGTAGTATTAGTATTATTAACGATTATGTGTCTTTTCTCCTTCTACATTTTGTTAATTAACTCTACAAGAGCACATGCAGCGATTCAGCAGGGATTCTCATTCCTTCCTGGACGTTCTATGATTACTAACTTTAAGAGCGTAATTAACAATGGACAGTTACCGGTACTTCGTTGTTTATTAAACTCATTTATCGTAGCTGTGGGTTGTGCAGGATGTACAACATATTTCTCAACATTAACAGCATATGCATTACATGCATATGATTTTAAGGGCAGAAAGGCCATTCAGACCTTTATCATGGCTATCATGATGGTACCAACACAGGTGACCGCTCTTGGTTTCGTAGATTTGATGAGAACATTCAAGTTATTGGATAATTATATTCCTTTGATTGTTCCTACAATTGCTGCTCCGGTTGTATACTTCTTTATGAAGCAGTACATGGAAGGTGCATTGCCTTTGGAAATCGTAGAGGCTGCCAGAATTGACGGTTCTAACGAATTCCGTACCTTTAACTCAATCGTACTTCCAATTATGAAGCCGGCGATTGCAGTACAGGCAATTTTCGCATTCGTAACAAGCTGGAATAATTACTTTACTCCAAACTTGATTTTAACAAAAGATAACATGAAGACTTTACCTATCTTAATTGCTACCATGAGAGGTGCTGACTTCCTGAAGTTTGATATGGGTCAGGTATACATGTGTATCTTCTTATCAATTATCCCTGTTGTAATCGTATATATCTTCTTATCAAGATATATTATCCAGGGTGTTGCTGTAGGTAGTGTGAAGGGTTAATTCCCCTTTTCAATATTTAACTGCATATTATTTTTCACAAGAGAGCAGGCGTATTTTCGCCTGCTCTTTTGAGTTGTTTTGTTTCTTAGACTCACAAAAAAGAAAAAAGGATAATTAAAAAAAGTGTAGAATAATTATTATAGGTTGAGAAATATGCAGGATATTCATAGAATCTATCAGGTTGTGTAAAGAATTGGAACATTGTGTATTCGCAGATAGATTAAGGAGAATCATATGACTATTCGGGAAAAACAAGAAGATTGGGAAAGAAAATACTTAAGTAAATATGCAGCATTAAGCTGTGAATCAAGAGGAAGAGACATAGATGAACCCCAATGTGATTTGAGACCAATATACCAGCGGGATCGAGATCGGATTATACATTCCAAGTCCTTTCGTCGATTAAAGGATAAGACGCAGGTGTTTTTATCACCGGAAGGGGATCATTATCGTACTCGTTTGACTCATACTCTGGAAGTGGCACAAAATGCCAGAACCATTGCCCGGGCATTACGCATTAACGAGGATTTGACAGAAGCAATTGCACTGGGACATGATTTAGGACATACTCCTTTTGGACATGCAGGAGAACGGGCTCTGAGTGCAGCCTTATGGGATTTGTTGGAAATGCAGTTGACGGATGCAGACAAACAAGGAACTGAGGAATATCATACTCGATTATTCTATCCGGATGGCAGTCCAAGGGCGTTGTTTCACCACAATGAACAGAGCATCCGAGTAGTAGAACGCCTGGAGAAAAAAGGAAAAGGATTGAATCTGACCTGGGAAGTCCGGGATGGCATTTTGAATCATCGCTCTGTAGGGCAGCCGGCTACCATGGAAGGAAAGGTGGTTCGGTTTGCAGATAAGATAGCCTATATTAACCATGATATTGACGATGCAATTCGGGCAGGAATTATTGCGGAATCGGATTTGCCTGAGGAATGTACAAGGGTATTGGGGCATAGCACCCGGGACCGAATTAATTCTATGATACACGATATTGTTATGAATAGTGAGGGAAATGACCGGATTTGTATGTCACCGGAAACGGAATTAGCAATGAAGGAACTGCGTAATTATATGTTTCGACATGTATATTTTAATCCCAAAGCAAAGGGAGAAGAGATACGTGCAGAAGCTATGATACGTCAGTTGTTTACTTATTATTATGAAAATTCTGCAGAACTGCCGGAAGAGTATCGGGATATGATTACACAGGGTGAAAAAACTGAAATGGTAGTATGTGATTATATCGCAGGTATGACAGATAGTTTTGCTGTACATACTTTTGAAAATATTTTTGTGCCCAAAGCATGGCAGGGTTAATGAATGGAAAAGAAGAAAATGAGGTTGGAGGTACAGGATGTACTATTCGGAAGACTTAGTAGAGGAGATACGTTCGCGAAATGATATCGTTGACGTAATTAACTCTTATGTCAGTTTGAAAAAAAAGGGAAATACCTACACGGCATGCTGCCCTTTTCATAATGAAAAAACCCCTTCTTTTCACGTGAGCAGGGATAAACAGTTATATCATTGTTTTGGTTGCGGTGCGGCAGGAACGGTATATACATTTTTACAACAGTATGAGAATTATACATTTCCTGAAGCAATCGAATTTTTGGCAAATCGGGCTGGAATTACACTGCCTCAACGAGAAATGTCATGGCAGGAACGTAAAGAGGCGGATTACAACAGTGCTTTAAAAGAGATAAATAAAGCTGCAGCCGGGTATTTCTATTATGCTCTTCGGCAGAAGAATGGTGAGGCTGCAATGAAGTACCTGACAGAACGTGGACTTACACAGGAAACGATTCATAAGTTTGGGTTGGGATACTCCAATCTTTACCGGGATGACTTATATCAGTATTTAAAGCAAAAAGGATATGATGATAAATTGCTGGTGGATTCCGGATTGGTTCGCTATGACGAACGGCAGGGGGTCAGTGATGTATTTTGGAATCGGGTTATGTTTCCAATCATGGATTTGAATGGTAAGGTAATAGGATTTGGAGGCAGAGTTATGGGCGATGGTCTCCCCAAATATGTAAATTCTCAGGAAACAAGAATTTATGAGAAGCGAAGGCATTTGTATGGATTTCATATTGCAAGACGTTCCCGGAGAGAAGGCTTTATTCTATGCGAGGGATATATGGATGTAATTGCTATGCATCAGGCAGGTTTTGATAATGCCACTGCATCCCTGGGTACTGCTTTTACCATTCAGCAGGCGATGCTGTTAAAACGGTATACTGACAAGGTATTTCTGGCATATGATAGTGATGGAGCCGGTGTAGCTGCGGCACAAAAGGCAATTCCGATTTTGCGTGAGGTAGGAATATCAGCACGAGTGATTAATATGAAGCCGTACAAAGATCCGGACGAATTTATGAAATCGCTGGGTGCAGAAGCCTTTGAAGAACGCTTGAAGCAAGCGGAAAGCAGCATTATGTTCCAGGTGAGAATTGCTGCAGACAAATATAATCAGCAGGATCCGGAGAGTCGGACGGAATTCCAACAGGAAGTAGTAAGGCTTATATCGGTTCTTCAGGAACCGTTAGAGCGGGATAATTATATTGAGGCAGTTGCCAACCTATATTTTATTGACAAAAAGAAACTGACGGATTCTGTAAACCGATATGGAAAGTATATGACGGATCAGAAGCAGTATCGGGAGGCGGTACAAGAGGAAACTCCTCAAGATCTTCGACGTCAGGAACGCTTGGAACAACGAAAACAGCAGCCACAGCGATTGCTGTTGACATGGCTGGTGAATTATCCGGAACAGTTGTTTTCTCAGATTCGGGGGCGCATTGGACCGGAAGATTTTACGGATGATTTTTGTCAAACATTGGCAAAGGAACTATTCCGTCAATATGAAGATAGCGGAAAGGTATCTGCGGCTGCAATCATAAACCAGTATGAGGATGTGGAGCAGCAGACAAAAGTAGCATCAATACTACAGACGGAATTAAAAATAGAACCTTCACCGGAGGATAATTCGGTGGTGATAACGGAAATTGTGCGAAAGGTGAAAGAAGAAAGCTTGCAGTACCAGTTAGCACATTTACAGGATTACACAAAGCTACAGGGAATTATTAAACAAAAGAGTGAAATACCAAATTGGAATATTTCTATTACCTGTGGTTAAAATATGATTATGATATGGAAGGATGGAAAACCATGGAAGGAAAAGAAGAGAAGAAGGATATGGACATAAAGTTTGAAGAACAGTTAAAATCCTTAATTGAAGTTGCGAAGAAAAAGAAGAACGTGCTGGAAGATAAAGAGGTTATCGGCCATTTTGCAGGAGTGGACTTAAATGAGCAACGGATGGAAATCGTCTATGATGTGTTGGAAAACAATAATATAGATGTATTGTCCATGACAGATGAAGAGCCAGACGATCTTACTTTTGAAATGGAAGAGGAAGAGGTAGAGCAGATTGATATATCCGTACCAGAGGGTGTTAGTATTGAAGATCCGGTTCGTATGTATTTGAAAGAAATTGGTAAAGTGCCTTTGTTAAGTG
>CAMEWU010000061.1 GCA_945946715.1 uncultured Clostridium sp.
GATAATTAATTTCCCACACCTGCCATTACTCATCAACTTTTCAACTCTATGTATCATTATCACAATTTGCATCTTTTTGAAAGGATAAGTTATTTGCTTGTAAGCCAATCGTTTCAGACTCATGTATCAACTACCTAGTGTCCGGTTTCTTCTATCGTACATTCAGGTACGTTCTATTTGGACTTTTGTTTTCGAATTTATATTTTAAGGCATTCTGTGTGGATTCTATTCCATGAGCTTGAAATCTGATTGACTGATTCAATCTGCGTGTCCAAGGGTATCTCCTCCTTTACATTTTTTGTTTTCAATAGTCGTTATCGTTATTCTTTAGCTATGAGTTAATTATAATCTCTCTGTCTTAATTTGTCAACACATTTTTATAATATTTTTGATATTTTTTAATTATTTATTCTGTATCCATTTCTTATCTATCTATTTTGTTCCATTTCTTCAACTTATTTATTCTTTTTGAATATATTATTGAAAACATTCTCACAATTAATACACTTTTTTATATTAGACAGACTCTTTATGCATTCATATCTATTTTATGTCAACATCTGTCAAATAACATCCTGCTCAAGCCCCATGTGGCTTTTCGAACTTTTGCAACAAAAAACGAGCAGGACTACTGTCGAAAATACAACAGTTTTCTGCTCGCTTTTTTATATCATATTATTAACGCTTCTGTTCCATTCTTGCCCGAATATAATCCTCAAAAATATCGGTAGTTTTTTCCAATCCCAATTTACTGCAATTTATCGTCATATCATAGTTTCTTGCATCACCCCACTTGGTCTGACAATAGTAATTATGATAGGACTTTCTCTTTTTATCATGTCTGCGAATGATGGATTCTGCCTCATCTCTGGATACATGTCTTGTTTCTTGTACTCGTTCCAGTTTTGTTTCCATATCTGCCATTACAAAAAAGGAAATCAAAGCATCATATTCCTTCAATATATCCTCTGAACAGCGTCCAACTACCACAAAGGATTCTCCTTTATCCGCTTTCTTCTTCAAAAAGTCAAACTGTAAACGTGCAATTACTTCTTCCGGTGAATTACTATATCCACGGACCGTTCTGGACAACAAAGGATTCCTCGGTCTCTCATCATATTGATGCAGCTCATATTCTTTAACTTCTTTCTCACGGGCAATTTCATCCAAAAGATTCCGATCATAATATGGCAAAGAAAAACGTCTTGCCAGCTCTTCTGCTATCTTATGTCCTCCACTGCCATATTCCCGTCCAATTGAAATAATCATTTGTTTTTCCATGATAACCCCTCCTTACAAATAACGAACAAAAATAAATAGCGTACTTACAATTAACACAAGCACTGTTGCCGGAGCTACCTTTGCACAATACTTTCCCCAGCCAACCGGGTAACCTTCTTTGGCTGCAACCGATGTACCAACCACATTAGCAGAAGCACCAATCGGAGTCGCACTTCCACCAATATCCGTACCCATGGATAAAGCCCATGCCAAGGTATGAAGATCAACACCTGTGGTTGTTGCAGCTAAATCACGAATAATCGGAACCATGGTTGCAGCAAACGGAATATTATCTACAAATGCACTGGCAATTGCAGAACCCCAGATAATGATTGCTACCATTAGCATAGTATTTCCACCACTGATTTTTCCAATAAAACCTGCAACAATTTCCAGAATTCCGGTTTGTTCCAAACCGCCTACAACCAAAAACAATCCTATGAAAAACAGTAAGGTCTTATAATCTACCTTCTTTAATACAATTCCGATTGCCTTTCCTGATGTAATCAACGTTAGAATTGCAATGAATACACCGATAAATGCAACCGTCAACCCTGTCTGTGCATGTGTTACTAATAGACTAACAGCACACGTAAAGATAATGCAACTAAATATAAATCCTTTTTTATCTGTAATTGCAGATTTCGGGTCCGGAAGTTCTGCCTCATTGATTTTTGCATTTCCATTTCCCCTTAATTCCTTATGATAAACCAAATAGAAATAAATGATGGTTACCACCAGGCAAATAGCTGCCATCAAACCAGTGTTTTTCAAAAAATCAAAGAACGATAAGCCCAATGATGTACCAATAATAATGTTTGGCGGATCTCCACATACAGTTGCAGAACCTCCCAGATTTGCACAGAATATTTCTGACAAAATCATAGGAATCGGATTAAATTTCAACAACTGAGCCAGTTCAACTGTAACTGCTGCTAAAAACAAAATAACTGTAATACTGTCAATAAACATAGCCAAAACAAATGACATTATCATAAACGTTATAAAAATAGAAATCGTTTTGTAATGTACCATCTTGGCAATTAACATACATAACCATCGGAAGAAACCAGCCCTTGCCATTCCTTCTACCATTATCATCATACCGGCAATAAATATAATGGTCGCCCAATTAATACCGGACGTGGATTCTGCAGCCGCTTCTTTGGCAAGTCCCCAGAATTCCAAAGTGAAAATCTGCTTCACATTCAATGTCTCGACAATCGCATTCACATCATGCATGCATAATCCAAACACCAAAAGCAATGTTAAAAGTCCACAGCCTAATGTAATGTAATGTCGTTCAATTTTGTCAAGCACGATCAAAACAAACATTGCAATGAAGATTACAACTGCTAAAACTTGTGCTACCATTTTTATCCTCCTTTGCTTCAACGTCTCTTCCTACAAGGTTATGAAGGAGGAGCATCTTTTTTAACCGTATTCATTATATGCATTTCATTTTCAAAGTCAATATTAAAATTGTACTAAATTCAAAACAAAGCCCCCGCTCATTCCAGCGGGGACCATGTATCAACTGAATACTTTAATTGTGATTATTCAACATCCTGTAAAGCAGCCATATCTTCTTCACCTGTACGAACCTTAACAACTCGGTCAACAGCGTATACAAATATCTTACCATCACCAATGTGACCGGTATAAAGTGCTTTCTTAGCCGCCTCTATTACATCATTTACCGGAATCTTGCTGATTACAACCTCTACCTTAACCTTTGGCAATAAAGTTGCATCCATTTCAACACCACGGTATTTCTCGCCGGCACCCTTCTGAATACCACAGCCCATTACCTGTGTAACTGTCATACCGGTTACACCAAGGTCGTTTAATGCTTTCTTCAAGTGGTCGTAGCGAGACAGCTTTGCAATAATAACAACCTTGCTCATATCGCTTTCGATTGGTGCTCTGTTTACCTTTACTGCTGCATCCTTCTGTGCATCAGAAGCCTTAACATAATCATCCTCACCAAGGTCAGTATTCTCATTTACTTCTGTCATATTAGCATTGGCATCCATGATAGCAAAACCTGCATATGCAGATGGAAGACCATGTTCCTTGATATCCAAACCTTCGATTTCCTCTTCTTCTGTAACACGAAGACCATTTGTTGCTTTAATAATCAAGAATACAATTGTCATAGTCACGGCAGTCCATGCCAATACGGTAACCATACCCAGTGCCTGTAAACCTAACAACTGGAAACCACCGCCATAGAACAAACCGGTCAACTCTGATTCCGGTGCAGTTGGAGTAGCAAACAAGCCAACCGCTAATGTACCCCACATACCATTTAAGAAGTGAACTGCTACCGCACCAACCGGGTCATCAATATGTAATACATTATCTAAGAACCATACACCGAATACTACCAGTAAACCTGCTACTGCACCAATAATTGCAGAGCCTGCTGCATCTGTTACATCACAAGGTGCAGTAATTGCTACCAAACCGGCAAGGGATGCATTCAAACACATAGAAACATCCGGTTTGCCATATTTAATCCAGGTAAATAACATACATACAACGGTTGCAACTGCAGGTGCAACTGTTGTTGTCAAGAAAATACTTGCCAACTGATCTGGTGTCCATGCCGCTGCACCGTTAAATCCATACCAGCCAAACCACAGAATAAATACACCAAGAGCACCAATTACTAAGTTATGTCCCGGGAATGCATTTACCTTTGTAACCTTACCGTCTTTCTTAATGAACTTTCCAATACGAGGTCCTAACAATGCTGCACCAATTAATGCTGCGCATCCACCTACCATATGAATTGCACAAGAACCGGCAAAATCGTGGAAACCAAGCTGTGCTAACCAGCCACCGCCCCAGATCCAATGCGCTTCAATTGGATATACAACTGCCGAAATAACTGCTGAATAAATACAGTAAGATGAGAATTTAGTACGTTCAGCCATTGCACCGGATACAATTGTCGCTGTTGTTGCACAGAATACTAAATTGAATACAAATGCTGACCAACCAAACTCACCATAGTTGGAGAAAATATCAAGAGTAGGAATTCCACAAAATCCTGCTACATCGTCTCCTAACAATAAACTTGAACCAATCAGGATGAAAACAACTGTACCAATACAGAAGTCCATCAAATTTTTCATGATGATGTTACCTGCATTCTTTGCTCTGGTAAAACCTGTTTCTACCATTGCAAATCCTGCCTGCATCCAGAATACCAAAGCTGCACCAATCAAAAACCAGACGCCTGTTAATACTTCGCCTGTGACGTTGTCAGTAATGGCACTCATAATTTCTTCACTAAGTTCCATACGCACTCACTCCTTACTCAATTTTCTTTTCATCATTCTTCATCATTGCACATCGGCGATTTGATGTGCTTGAGTTTAACAAGATTTTTTTTTGGTTTCTTGAAAAAAAGGGACATTCTATTTTTTGAAAAAAACTGTTGACTTCCGAAACCAATGCGAGTAATATGGGAATGTAAGAATTTCAAATGAGATTCTTAAGTAATTTTACATAGCATAGATTTAGCAGACAAAGAGGTCGTTTATAGGTTCTCTTGTCTGCTTTTTTATTTATGTTCTGTATGTCTTGGTTTTTAAGATAGGAGTGTGATTATCATGAAGAACATTAATTATGAAAACGACAACCATTTTATTTTGCACCAGCCGTTTTTTCACGAGGGAGTTCTAAACTACAAAGAGGTAATGTATACCGAACCTTATCAGGCATTATTCTATGAATTCCAAACTGAAAAAGAGGAAGCCTGCAATCAGAATATAACCTATATTCCAAATGGTTGTACCGATGTCCTTTTTATTCAGGATGTAAATGGTAATCACATGGAAATCTTAGGTTCCAGTACCGAGGCAAAGCAAATTCACCGCCTTTCGGATGCCAAGTATTTTGGTATTCGATTAAAGCCAGGTTTGTTTATCTCCTATCATGGCTTAACTTTAAAAGATATTACGAATCAGGAAATTTTCTTTGAAGAAATCAATGAGGAATTATCTGCTTTTTTTGAAAAATTAAACAAAACAAACATTCTATCTCGAAAGGTTGATTTATTCCACGCATACTTCAATTCTTTTATTAACATATCAGAAGTGAATGACTTAACCGGATATATATTAAGTGAAATCAATTCTTCACAGGGGAATGTAAGAATACATGAATTGGCGGATGAATTACACTATTCAGAGCGTCATATTTCCAGAATCTTTTTGGATTCCATGGGAATTACGCCAAAAACTTTTGCACGTATTGTACGTTTTCAAAATGTAGTAGATTCCATTTTACAACAGCCAATGCTTTCCCTTTGTGATTATATGTCAGAGCTTGGCTATTCGGATCAGGCTCATTTTCAAAGAGAGTTTAAGCAGTACACCGGCATTACTCCAAGACGGTTTCTTTCCTATGCTCAAAATGCTACTTATCCGTCTCATTATGCCGATGTTGAACAGCAAGCTTCATAAGAACATAAGAGGAATGTCACAGATATGACATTCCTCTTTCTTCTATATATAGTACATTATACAATAATATCTGCCAGCTTCCCATTTGTAACCTGTAGCAAATCATTGGGATTCAACTCAATCTGTGATCCAATTCTGCCACCACTAATTATGATAGTATCGAATGTCATCGCACTGCTATGGATTACAGTCGGATAGTTCTTCTTCATACCAATTGGTGTACAACCACCTCGCATATAGCCGGTAACTTGATTAATGTCTTTTACATGTATCATTTCCACCGACTTCTCTTCTACGGTTTTTGCTGCTTTTTTCAAGTCCAACTCCTCATTAATCGGAATCACAAATACATAATAATTTTGGCTTTTCCCTATTGTCACTAAAGTCTTAAAACTGCTTTCGTAAGGCTGATTCAGCTTATCTGCAATATGGATTCCATCAATGAATTCATCACATTCATATGTATTTACAACATATGGAACCTTATTTTTATCCAGTATTCGCATGGCATTCGTCTTAATATCTTTTTCCTTATCTTTGTTCTTTCCCATAATTCCTGCCTCTATATTCAACTTTATTTTAATATATTTCTTCTTATATATAATATATTCTTTCCAGAATATTATTCTAAGTCAATAATAACCAGCTCCGGGCGGTTAAATATTCTTGGCACCGGCGTACTCTCTCTTGCCAGCCCCCGGCTAACTATCATCTGTTTTCCTTCCTTATAATAATATATACCTCCGGCATAATGAGGAAATATCCCTTGATTTGGTGCAAACAAGCCATTCAAAACACCCGGTATCCTCCATTGTCCCCCATGTGCATGCCCACAAAGTACCAAATCAAAATCATATTGCATATACGTCTCTGCCCATTCCGGACGATGAGATAATAGGATAGTATATCCCTTGGGATTAATAACTTCCTTGCACTCTTCTGCTGTCTTTAACTGTTCCAACATCCCTATGCCATTCTTCGTATATGCTACTACATCCGGATCATCCACACCACAGATATTAATAGTTTGCCCTTTTATTTCAATTGTCTTACAATCACCGGAAAGAATGGTAATTCCATAAGATTCTACAATTTTCAAAATGTTATCAATATCACCACTCCAGTATTCATGATTTCCTGTCACATAATAGCAGGGATACTGTTCCGACAACTGCTGTAATGTTAATTCAGCATTTTGATAAGAACCTTTATCATCAAATATATCCCCGCCCAGCAATACGATATCCGGTTGTTGCTTTTTTAGTGCATCTATTAATACTCCTTGTTCTTTTCCATACCAATCTGAATGCAAATCTGTAATTAAGGCAATACGAATAGGAGTTGTAATTTGGGGTGCTTCTATCTTATAGATAATCGTCTTTAATCTCATATCACAAGCTATTGCAAGAATCGCCAACACACCAGTGATTATCAGAATTTTCCTTTTTATAGACTTTCTTTTTTCCATTTATATGTTTTCCCCTTACAATAATCATGGATTGCAGCTATGCTCTCGTTTGTTACATTTTCAGCAATACTACTTTCCATTGGCATTTTTATAAACGGTCAAATGACAGGTATTATGAACCAATCAAAACACCAACATCACCATGCAGCAAAAGCCTAATAATACCACAAAGTACCAGACTCACCGGATAGTAGATATAAAACAGCCACTTCATTCCCTTCCAGCTTCCCCGTTGCCCGTTATACGCTTTTAGAAATGGAATGGATATACACACAAACAACTGAACAATTCCATATACCTTATCAATAAAAATAAAATATACAAGCGCATAGAACAGTACCCAGAACACCATGCCCTGCATCTGTTTCTTAAAATTCCCACGATTGGATGCAATGGTGAGAATCGCCATAACTGCGATACAGCTCCAGTCAGAGCAAAACGCAATAACATCGATGAGAATAATCAGCACTCTTTTCATCCAATCTTTTAACTTTGGATGATCCAGAATTGCTAATCCTACTACCGCCCAGGCCAACGACCACATCACACTGGTCTGATTAAATATAGTGGTTTGAAACGGTATAAACGGAATTCCAAAGCAAAAATTGTAAGCAAAATGAGAAATCAGTGCAAATCCAAACAAGCGCAAAATGTATTTCTTCACATTCTTCGTATAATGATATCCTTCCGCTATGAAAAACCACATAGTAGGTGCTGTCAGCCGCCCCAGAATATGACAGCCTACAATCCACCATTCTGTCCGATATCCCGGAAATATTACCCAAATTAAATGATCTAAGGTCATAGCTATAATCGCTATCAGTTTCAACTGATTTCCATTCAGCCCTTTTGTAAACACTTTCTCCTCCATATCCAAACTCTCCATAGTCTTTCATATTAAATGAAATCAAAACTTACCTGTTCATATTCCAGATTCCGGTACTCCACTTCCTCCTGTTCAACCTGACTGCGGTAATCAATCACAACCGTCTGCTGCCGCTTTCCAACCATCTGTTGTCCTAAAATGTAGTTTACATCGAACCTTGCCGTAATTGCCGGTGTAGCACCACGGGCAGGTACAATCAACTGTACATTATTGGTTTTCAGCAATGCGAAAATCGGCTCCCAGATATATACATCCTTGGCTGCACCGAATGGATTATCAATAAATATAGTCTTTGTCAGCTTATCATTTTCACCATTTGGTGAATGTAACCCGGAAATATAATTAATAATGGAAATCAGGAACTGGATATAAATACCCTGAGACTGTCCGGTGCTTCCTACTGCTTCCTCATATCGAAGATACCGGCTCTGCTCCTTCATTCGTTCCCGTTTATACAAGGTCAGTTTGATATTATTCATATCCGTTACAATCACACTGAACAACTTCTTTAATTCCAATCGGCTGCGGATATATTTAATCCGTTCATTCTGGTTCTGGAACCGGTCTGCACCTTTTACCACATCATCAATATAATCAGACATCCTCTGTGGTATAAATTCCTCCTTTACATACGGAATGGCCAATCCTACCATTTGAATTGGATCGCCCTCCAGCATAATCCGAGATAATTTGGGCAGTTTTTCCAATTCATTTTTCACATCCTGACAACGCTGGATACACTGTTTTTCAAAATTGGATTTGATAAACTGCATATCTTCAATTCCCTGTTCCACACGTTCTTTTTCCAGGGCTATGACATGAATCATGGATGTTAAGCTATCCCGAAGCTGCTTTGCTTCTCCAAAATTACCCGGAATTTCTACATCATTGCTAATGGTCTGGGACAGCTCAAATGCCTGCATCTCTGCCAAAGCCTGTGCAGTCTGGCTTTTGTACCTTTGCAGTTCATTCTTGGCACGCTCCAACGCCTTGGTACTCTTGTCATAAGCAAGAAGACTGGCTTCAAATACCTCCCGCAACTGTTCTTTTCCAACCATCAGTACCTTGGCATTCTGCAGGCTGATATCATTGGTTTCCACAATTCGTTTCACATCTTTATATAAGTCCAGCATAGCAGTATATTCCCGGCTATACTGCTGATACTCTTTCTCAGACTCCTTGTATGCCTGATCCAGACGAGACAATAAGGCTTCTCCTTCTGTAATCCGGGCATCAATCTCTTCCTTAGATACTGCTATCTCTTCATAAGGGCCAAAGCGTTCTTCCAGAGTAAGCACCGCCTGTTCAATACTTCCTTCCAGTCGGTTGGCTTTCTGATTTCTTCCTGCCAAATGATGCTTCTGGGTATCCACAACCAGAGTTAATCGGGACAATTCGGTACTTAACAACTCCAATTCCTGCTCATCCACCGCATACAGTTGGTGATTTTTTCGCAGTTCTTCCAATTCCTCTACAGAACAATTTCGCTTTGCAATGGACTTTAACGCTTTATCCATAGCCGCCTGCAATGTTGCAATTAACTGTTTCTTATCCTCTAAGACAATGGTGCTCTTTTCAAAGACCGCTTTCACTGCTTTGAATCGGGCATCTAATTCGGAATCTTCCATTGCCTCCATACCAGCCGGTATGTCATTGACTGTATAACCCTCATCGAAATAATATTCCTTATAACACTGTTCCCAGTCCGTTAATCGCTCATCTATCTGTGCCTGCAATGCCTGTATCCGACGACTGCTCTCAGTATCCGTTACTCTCCACTGGTACAATTCCTGTTGATATTGATTTTGAAGTTTTTGTAACCGGACAACCTCTGCTTTCGAGGTATTCAGTTGTTCTTCCTCTTCTGCCATCTGCTTGCTTAAACCTGCAATGGATTCTAAGGTGGAACGTTCCTCCAACCAGTCTAATTGTGCCTGCCGTTTCTCTTTTACCTCTTGTTCTTTTGATTCTAAGTCATATTGTGCCTGTAATAACGCCTGTTTCTTTCCTTCCAGTTGTTCCTTACATTCTCGTAACGCATCTCTTGCCTTTAACTGTTCCTGTTCCACATCAATAATTGCAATTCCCTGCAAACCGGCTGCAAAAGCACTATCCTCCTGATAAGTGGCACTCATTTCTTCTAATCGGGCAATTTCTCCTGTCAATTCTTCCAGTTCTTCCTTTTGCCGTACCTTCTCCTGCACTAAGACATCCGTGGAAACAAATGCCTCTCTTCCACGTTGCAGATACATGACACAGTCATTTTCACCTTCCGTACTAAAAGAATCCAGCATGGATAAATTATAAATCGGTAAAAATCCATCCCCCAGATTCAATTCCCGCAGTTTTCCGTCATTCTCTAAAGCAAGAAAATTCTCTACTATTAATCCATATGGCAGTAATGGATGACTGACAAGCATCTGTGTTCTTACTTCTTCCGTCTGGGCTGCCAGATAATCCATTCCAAATATTGCATTGATGCCATGGCGGCTTTCAATATAATATTTTGCCTTTTCTACTGCCTGAGTTGGTGCAATCAGACGTCCTTCTTCCAGCTGCTGTAACCTTTTTTCCGCTTTTGTAAGCAACTCCTTTTTAGCAGAAATCATAGCAATATTATCCAGATACCGCTGATTAATACTCTGAATTAAATCTGTAATATCCTGATTGGTCATCCATTCCGTTGTTTTTCCAACGGTATTTCCGGCATAGATTTCCAACATTCGTTTCAGAGTACCTGCCTGCTCCTGATACTCCTTATCCTGTGCCTCTAATTTTTCTAATGCAGTTTCTTTCTCCCTCAACTGCTCTGTAACTATTTCCACTTCCTGCTTTAAGTCAAAATAAGCCTCTCTGTCCTGTTGCAACTGCTGTTCCAGTACAGCAATCACTTCCTGCAATCCACTATTCTGTTTCTCCTGCTCCTGCAACAGTTCCTCTGCATTCAAAAAGGAACCTGTAGATAAGCGACTGCGTAAATCCTGCATTGTCTGAACATTTTTTTGACTGCGTTCCTGCATCTGCTGATATTCATGCTCTGCAACGGCTAAAGCAATTTGCGTTTCCCGTTCCAAATGCTCTAAAGTTTCTGTTTTTTCTTTGGCTTCCTTTGCAGTCGCTGCTTCCTTTCCCAGTGCTGTCCGGATCTCTGCCAATGCCTGGTCGTCCCGTGGCTTTTT
>CAMEWU010000062.1 GCA_945946715.1 uncultured Clostridium sp.
TTTTGTAATATAATTCAGAACCGCTATATCATGAATTGCCATCAGAATACCGGTCCGAATATACTGATATCCTTTAATATGAGCAGGTACGCCAATCTTACGAAGTACATCTGTAATCTCAGCTTCCAGGTATGTATCTTCTAAACCGGAATATGTTTCCAGATTTCGCTTACTCTCATAGCTGCGCAAAGCCATATTCCGCTTTGGCTTCTCTCCTTGAAATGGAGCCTGCAATTGCAAAATCCGATTATAAATAGTCTCCAAACGATATGGCTTCATAATGTAATAATCCACCCCTGCCTGACATGCATAATCCATAATAACCGGATTATCTACAGATGAAATCACAATTACCCGTGGCAATTTGGGAACTTCCAGGTTTTCTACCAATTGTTCCATAATTCCAAGCCCATCCAATTCCGGTAAGATCATATTCATTAAAACCACATCCGGTTTTAATGTCAATATTTTGTTGTACGCCCTCTGACCACTGTACTCTATCCCAATCACTTCGACATCATGCTTGTTTTCAAAGTAATCTGACAGCTTTTTCCCCTCTTCTCTCCCATTTACAGCAATCAACAATTTAATCATAAAAATCACTCCCTTCAACAAATTCATATTTGATTATACGGTGATTTTCGGAATTGCAGCAGAATCAAAACGGAAAAGAAATGGAATCAACCATCGAAAAATAACAGCTCGAATCGATTTTCCTTTTCGAGCTGTCATCATAATTATACAAATTTTGATAGGGAATAATTCCGATATTCTGCCCATGCATAATCTGTCAGATATTCACCAAAATACATTTTTCTGGCTTTTTCCTTTCCCTCCAGCATGTCATACAAATCACAACTTAACATATCCAAATTAATACTTCTGCTGCTTCTGGAAGTAATTAATAAATCTTCAATGCCATATGATTTCAATTCCCTATATAACGTTTTACATAGCTTACTACATAAAGACTGTGTTGCTTCATCTTTTGGTCTTCCATCCCACAGAGTCATGATAATCTGTTCTGAATCAACAATACCACCTTGTCTGTCTATTAGAAGTGCTAATAATTCTTTTGCTTTTGGACTTTTAAACATAATCGGTCTGTCATCCAGAAACAAATCAAAGTATCCAAAGGTTCTTGCATAGATTCTCTTTGGTCTCCGCTTAGATAACAAATATGCAGATTCAACAGCATACAATATGTCATCTTTTTTATACGGCTTCACTAAAAAGGCAACTGCATGGCTGGAAATTACCTGTATCAGACTTTCTGCCCGGTCATTTACATAAATTAATAAACAATACATATCAATTTGCTGTATTCTTTTACCTAATTCAATGCCATCCATACCTGACAACTCTGTATTCAGTACAACCAGATCCACTTCATGTTGTTGAACATACTGTAATGCCTTATAACTATCTGTAAATATTCCCTCAATTGTGATATTCAGCATTTTTTCTGCTGTCTCTTCAAAAAAAGACATAGCCTCTATCTCATTATCAACTAAAATAGTTTTCATGATTCTTTTCACCTACATTTGTATTTTTACGTTATTAGAACCAGGTAATTCTTTTAATGAGTGAAGCAAAACTAGGGGTAGTATAAACGTTATTCTTCTTGTTCCTCATGAGGCATTGACAATTCATCATGCTCCACATTGGATTCATCCAAAACGTCATTATCAATGAGAACATCTCCAAAACCCATTTCCCTGACAGTGACGCCTCCTAATGCTGTTCGCTCTAATTGATCCTGTTCATCCCGCATTTTCTGTACAGTTTCAACAGGAACACCCGAAATCATTGCGATTTCTTCTACATCAATTTGTCCACGCAGCATTTTTTTAGCAAAATCTATTTTTGCCTGTTCTGTTTTATTCATGACTGACGCTTCCTTTCTCCATCAAATAAGATTCATTTTTTGCAATTATAAGCTTCATTGCTTCCGGTCCCGGTGCACCTATCGTATTGCGCTTTCCAACACAGGTTTCCAGACTAATTGCCTCAAAAATATCTTCTTGAAATACAGGGCTGATTGCTTGAAATTCTTCCAGTGTTAAATCATCCAATGAAATACCCTTATCAATACAGTATAAAACCAGTTGACCTACAATTCCATGTGCATCTCGGAATGGTACTCCATGATTAACCAGATAATCTGCTGCATCTGTTGCATTGGTAAATCCCTTCTTCGCACTTTCTTCCATCCTGTCTTTTCGCAATGTCATTGTATTTAACATTCCGGTAAATAATGCCAGACATCCTTTTACAGTATCAATTGCATCAAAAGTTAATTCCTTATCCTCCTGCATATCTTTATTATATGCCAATGGTATCCCTTTCATTGTCGTTAGAATTGCATTTAAGGCTGCATATACTCGTCCGGTTTTTCCTCTCACCAGCTCCGCAATATCCGGATTCTTCTTTTGAGGCATAATAGAACTTCCTGTACTATAAGCATCATCCAGTTCTATGAACTGGTACTCATTGGAATTCCATATAATAATCTCCTCCGAAAATCGGCTTAAATGCATCATAATTGTAGAAAATGCCGACAACATTTCAATAATATAATCCCGATCTGCAACTGAATCCATACTATTTAATGTTGGACCATAAAAATCTAACAATGTGGCTGTCATCTCACGATTCAACGGATAGGTAGTCCCTGCCAAAGCTCCCGAACCAATCGGACAATAGTTCATACGTTCATATACATCAGACAACCGTTCATAATCCCGTTTAAACATCTCCATATATGCACCCATATGATGTGCAAATGTAATTGGCTGAGCCTTTTGTAAATGTGTAAATCCCGGCATGTAGGTATCAACATTTTCCTTCATTAAACGATGCAATACTTGCATTAAAGAAAGTAATAATTCTTTGACTGCTGTTAATTCATCTCTAACATATAATTTCATATCCAAAGCAACCTGATCATTTCTGCTTCTTCCTGTATGCAGTTTTTTACCTGGTTCACCAATACGTGCAATCAGGTTTGCCTCAACAAAACTATGAATATCCTCGTATTCGTCTGTAATTTCCAGCTTGCCGGCATCTACATCTGCAACAATTTCATTTAACCCCTGAATGATTGCATCTCGTTCTTCTTGTGTTAGAATATGAACTGCTTCTAACATAGTTACATGTGCTATGCTGCCTCTCACATCCTGATGAAAGAATTTCTGGTCGAATGAAATCGATGCGTTAAAATTATATACCAGCTGGTCCGTTTCCTTCGTAAAACGTCCGCCCCATAATTGTGCCATTTTAGTACCTCTTTTCCTAAATTCTAGGTGATATTTTACACTAATCTTGCGTATTCTACAACCCCTCCAAATCGGAATCCGGAACATTCTGCCTATTCTCACAACAACTTGTGTAATAGCAAACTGCTTTGCCACAATTAAAACGCCTGTCCTTACATGGATATCATATCGTTTTTCTATGCATTTACAAGAAACCCAGAGTACAAAATCTGACATAATATACGGATTTTTTCCGTCTTGTTTCTGACAGGATATATATTTTTAACCCTCTTGGTATCTGTACAATATATTTCCTGGGAATAAAATGGAAGTGGAGGTATATTATGGTTGAACAAAAGAAAATCGGCATCCGAATTCAGGAATGCCGAAAGAAACAACATATGACAGTAGAGCATCTGGCGGAACTGGCAAGTATTTCGCCTGAGTTTTTGCGTGCAATTGAAACCGGACAAAAAGGCATGTCACTGAATACCCTTTCCAATCTTGCCATTGCTCTCCAAACCTCTACGGATTATTTACTTTTTGGTTCTTCATCAGAAGAAAAATATACAGTTATGATTCAAGTTCTCCAATCCTGTTCCAGTGAACGGATTCAGGAAATCACCTATCTTGTAAAACAGATTTTAGAATTAAGCAAATAATTATTTCTGAATCATGTGAACATCTAACTGATTAAATGGAATCACTATTCCCTCTTCATCAAATGCATATTTAATCTGTTCCATCACATTCCATTTTGCCTGCCAATAATCTCCTGTTTTTACCCATACATGAACCAAAATCATCATTGAACTATCTTGAAATGCATCCAAGACAATATCCTTTGGTTCTTCCTGTAAAACAAGATGTTCTTGAACCAATACAGAATCTATTACTTGTTTTGCTTTCCGTAAATCCACATCATATTCTACAGGAATATTTAAATCTAATCTTCGCTTTTCCTGTTTTGTCAGATTGGTGAGACTGGTATTGGATAACGTACCATTGGGTATCACAACCACTTTGCCGTCATATGTTCGAAGTCTGGTATAAAATATATCAATAGATATTACCGTTCCTTCATTCATATGTGTGTCTTCCCGAATATAATCTCCTATCACAAATGGTTTTAAAATCAGAATCAGAACACCACCGGCAAAATTAGATAAGCTTCCCTGTAATGCCAGTCCCAGCGTTACACCAGCCGTTCCTAATAATGTTACAAACGAAGTCACCTGTATACCCATAATAGATACTACAGTGATAAAAATCAGTACATATAAAACAATATGAATCATAGAACCCAAAAACGAGCTGACTGTTGGATCCAATTTTGTTTTTTCAAAGGATTTTCGAATCCATTTCATAATCCACTTGGACACTTTTAATCCTATCCACAAACAGACTAATGCAATTAAGACGCTTCCGGCTTTTCCCAAAAACCAATCCCATATCTTTGTAATCTGGCTTTCAAAAAAACTACCATCAAATACTGTTGTTGCAGCTAAACCTTGTAACAAATGACTTGTCATTCTAAATCTCCTTATTTACAGAGTATTCAGGCGGTTTCTATTGAAACCGCCTTATACTACTACTATTTATGAAACTTGAAAACGGATACAGAAAGAGGCGGAATATAAATAGAAATTGAATTTTCCCGCTCATCACACAGTTCCTTCTTCGTCTGCTTCAATGTTCGGTTTTTCTTTCCTTCTCCTCCAAAACACTCTTCTTCACTGGTAAATATCTCTTTGTATTTTCCTGCATATGGCACACCAATCTTATAATTCTCATGCTCTACCGGTGTAAAATTACATACAACCACTAATGTATCCTCTTTACGCTTCGTCTTGCGTGCAAATACTAACAGGCTCTCATTGGATGCAATGCTGTTAATCCATTCAAATCCTGCCGGATCATCATCCAGTTCATATAATGCCGGTTCCTGTTGATACAGTTTATTTAATTCTTTACAATAGTTCCGTATACATACATGTGCATCAAATTCAAAAATACCCCAGTCTAATTCATCTGATTCATTGAATTCCTTAAACTGTGCAAACTCCTGTCCCATAAACAACAGTTTTTTACCCGGATGAGTCATCATAAATCCGTATGCCAGCCTTAGATTTGCAAACTTATCCTCATATCCCCCTGGCATTTTACTAATCATAGAACCTTTTTCATGTACTACTTCATCATGGGATAATACTAATATAAAATGCTCGCTATATGCATAAACCATACTGAAGGTTAACTCATTGTGATGATATTTGCGATATAATGGGTCTAATTTCATATAATTTAAGAAATCATTCATCCAGCCCATATTCCATTTAAAATCAAATCCTAATCCGCCATCTGCAACTGGATGAGAAATCATTGGCCATGCTGTGGATTCTTCTGCAATCATAATACAGCTTGGATACCGTTCTTTCATAACTGAATTCAACTGCTTCAGCATTTCAATGGCATCCAGATTCTCATTACCACCATACATATTTGGCAGCCAATTACCAAAATCTCTTCCATAGTCCAGATATAACATGGATGCTACTGCATCCATCCGAATGCCATCTACATGATACTTATCTGCCCAGAATAATGCATTTGCAATCAAGAAGTTCTTAACTTCCGGTTTACTGTAATCAAAAATATAGGTTCCCCAATGTGGATGTTCTCCTCTTCTCGGGTCTTCATGCTCATATACACAGGTGCCATCGAATCTTCCTAATCCATTATCATCTTTTGGAAAATGTGCCGGAACCCAATCAATAATAACTGCTAATCCCTGGCTGTGCATATAGTTCACAAAATACATAAAATCTTCCGGAGTACCATATCTGGAGGTTGGTGCATAATAACCAGTTACCTGATATCCCCAGGACGGATCATATGGATGTTCCATAATAGGCATTAACTCAATATGGGTGTACCCCATTTCTTTCATATATGCAGCCAGCTGCTCTGCCAGTTCCCGATAATTAAAATATTCTCTGCCATCTGTCGGACGTTTCCATGCCCCTAAATATACCTCATAGATAGACATAGGCTGACTACTCATATCTTTATCATCCCGTTTCGTCATCCATGTATCATCTGTCCATTGGAATTTACGCAAATCCGTTACAATAGACGCATTGCATGGGCGTAGCTCTGCAGCATTGCCATATGGATCTGTCTTCATTTTTACCTGACCGTTTCTTCCCCGGACTTCAAATTTATAGATTTCATTTTCTTTTACACCCGGTATAAACAGCTCGAAAATGCCAGAATACGGAAGCCGCCGCATCTGATGAATTCTTCCATCCCAATGATTAAAATCAGCTACTACACTGACCCGCTCTGCATTTGGTGCCCAAACTGCGAATAAAACACCTTCTACTCCGTCAACCACCATAGGATGTGCACCCAATTTCTCATATATTTCATAATGAATACCTTCATTAAACAAACTAATGTCAATTGGATCAATCACTGATTCAAACATATATGGATCAATGATATCCGTATTTTCGCCTAATTCATTGGTTAATCGAAGCTTATACTCAAACCGTTTACATTTTGGTATACGAATGGAATAAAAACCAGGCACTCGATTGGATTCCATTGGAAAAACCTTACCGTTTTTTACATTTACTACCGATACCTCTTTCATATTCGGTTGAAATGCATTTACAAACAAGTCATCAATACATTCATGCATTCCTAACAAATGATGTGGATTGTCATGTCGTGCCTTTACTAAAGCATCTACTTCCATCCAATTTATTGCAAAAACGTCTTTTTTTGATCTCATTCTCTCTTTTCCCCCTATAACTGATGTATAAAGATACCACTTCTTAATTTAGGTTCGAACCAAGTAGACTTTGGTGGCATCAATAACCCTGCATCAGAAACACCAAACAGTTCAATAATAGAAGTTGGATACATGGAAAATGCCAGACACATATCAGTTTCTGCCCGTCGTTCCAATTCCTGCAGTCCACGAATTCCTCCGACAAAATCTATTCGTTTATCTGTTCTTGGATCTGCAATATGCAGTCTTTTTTCAAATATTTCTCTTTGTAAAATAGATACATCTAATCCCTCAACCGGATCTTCCCTGCAAATCTCCGGATGCGCAGTCAGGTGATACCATGTATGATTCAGATACATTCCAAATGTCCCCTTCTTCGTTGGACTAACCGGTTCCTTACATTCTACTATATCAAAATCTTCTTGAATCTGTGTTAAGAATTCTTCCTCTGTCATTCCTGCTAAATCCTTAATTACCCGATTATATGGCATGATCATTAATTGATTATGCGGAAATAACACAGACAAAAAAAAGTTGAATTCTTCTGTGCCATCATAGTCCGGATGCTCTGATCGCCGCTTTAATCCTACTTTTACTGCTGACGCAGCTCTATGATGACCATCTGCGATATATATGTTCTCAACTTGCCGGAATCCTTCATGTATCTCCCTGATATCAGAATCCTGGTCAATCACCCATACAGCATGTCCAATTTCATCCGGAGATGTAAACTGATATACCGGTAACTGTTTTTTTATCCGTTCTACTACTGCATCTATTCTTTGCTGTGCACGATAAGCCAGAAAAATTGGTCCTGTTTGTGCATTACAGACATCCACATGGTTAATTCGATCTAATTCTTTATCCTCTCTGGTATTCTCATGTTTTTTTATCACATTATTCTGATAATCATCAATAGATGCACAAGCCACAATCCCTGTCTGGGCTCTTCCATCCATAGTCAGCTCATATATGTAATATACCTGCTTATTTTCCTGAATATAGATACCATCCTGAATCATAGTATCTAACAATTCTTTTGCCTTTTGGTATACAAGTGGTGAATACATGTCCATAGAATCGTCAAACTGAGTCTCTGCTCTGTCAACTTTTAGAAATGACAATGGTTCACGCTCTACCTCTTTCTTTGCTTCCTCACGATTATAGACATCATAAGGCAATGCTGCTACCCGTTCTACCACATCTGCTCTTGGACGAAATCCCTGAAAAGCTCTTACTTCAGCCATATTGTTCTGTCTCCTTTATCCAATTCTTCCATTACATAATTACAGATAGTATTATTCTACATCATATAGTCCAAAAATCCAAGTATAAATATGCATATAACAATAAAAGACAGACTATATAAGATAATCTGTCTTTTTATCGCTTTTTATTAAAATTACAACAAATCTGCCACTTCTAGTATCAGATTTCTAGACTTTTCCCAGCCCAAACATGGGTCTGTAATGGATTTACCGTAACACCCACCATCAATTGACTGATTGCCGTCTTCAATATAACTTTCTACCATTACACCCTTTACCAGACTTCGAATTTCGGAAGAATGCCGCATACTGTGTAATACTTCCTTTACAATACGTGGCTGTTCTGCCCATTTCTTACCGGAATTATTATGATTGGCGTCAACTATGCAGGCAGGATTCTTCAATTCGAATTTATTATACAACTCTACCAGCATCATTAAATCTTCATAGTGATAGTTAGAAATGGACTGTCCATGTTTATTCACTGCACCACGTAAGATACAGTGCACCAAATCATTCCCATCTGTTTTCGTTTCCCATCCGGTATAAAGGAAGGTGTGCTTCATCTGACCTGCCAGACAGGAATTCATCATAACGGTCAAATCTCCACTGGTTGGATTCTTCATTCCTACCGGAATATCCATTCCAGAGGTTACAATTCGATGTTGTTGATCCTCTACGCTTCTTGCACCAATCGCAACATAAGATAAAATATCCTCCAGATACTGCCAGTTTTCAGAATACAACATCTCATCTGCAGCTGTTAATCCTGTTGCTGCAATCGCATCAATATGCATTTTACGAATTGCTTTTACACCTTCGAACATATCCGGAGCCTTTTCCGGATCCGGCTGATGTAACATTCCCTTATATCCTGCGCCTGTTGTTCTAGGCTTATTGGTATAGATACGAGGAATAATTAATATCTTATCCTGTACCTCTTCCTGTACCTTTGCCAATCGAGTTACATAGTCCAAAACTGCAGTTTCATTATCTGCGGAACAAGGACCGATAATCATAATAAACTTATCAGATTCACCGGTAAATACCTGGCGAATCATATCATCCCGATTTTCCTTGATTTTCTTTAACTCTGCTGTCATAGGAATCATTTCCTGTAATTCTGCAGGAGTAGGTACTTTTTTAATAAAATTCAAAGCCATAATATGTATCTCCTTATAATTCTATCTAATCTTTCTTATCACGAACCGGATTCATGAATTTTCCCTTATTAATTTCATAGTATACAATTCCAACGCATACCATACCACCAACAATATTTCCCAAGGTAACAGGGGCTAAGTTCGATAAAAATCCGGTAATATTTAATGCAGAATGTATCTGTTCTGCTGTCATTCCGTAGTTGTCTATCGCAACCTGTACATAAGTCGAATCCGTTGCTGCAAGGATACCGGCTGGAATGTAATACATATTTGCCACACAGTGTTCAAATCCAGCTGTAACAAACACCATAATCGGGAACCAGATTGCAAAAAGCTTTCCGATAATATCTTTCGCTGTACCGGCCATCAAAATTGCCATGCACACAAGAATATTACATAGTATACCTGAACAAAATGCCGGCCAAAAATTCATCGTAGATTTTGTGACTGCAACCTTAATTGTATAAGCCCCCAGCAAACCAGAAGTATAATTAAGATTTCCTGACCAAAAAATCATAGATGCTGCCATAAAAGAACCAAGCATATTGCTAAAATAGACCACTACCAAATTGCGAATCATCTGTAATACAGTAACCTTTTTATCCATTACATCCATAATTAGCAGACTGTTACCAGTAACCAATTCCCCACCTACCAATACAATCATCATCAAACCTACCGGAAAGACTATGCCTGCAACAAGGCGGGCAACACCAACATTTTCAATATTATGTACCGCAACATTAGAAGATGCAGCACCAATTGCAATAAAAACACCAGCCATTATTCCCATAAAAAACATTTTCCAAATATTCAAATTAGCTTTTGTCACTCCTGCCTTAATATTACCATCAATTGTCTCTGACGGAGTATTATATATATTTTCCATATCATTTTCTCCTCGTATAATATCTTTTAGATACATAAATGTATCTTGATAACTTAATAAATATTTGTTCAGTAGGCTTACTTAAGCCCATGATATAATTGTCCTAGTGTCAATCAGGTAATAGTTCTTTTTTCTCCTGTTGAACCAGTAATGGTTGCTTCAAATTTAGTCTGTTCCTGCCTTAACTTCTCATTCCCTTGACACAGTTCTGATTGGTCTCGAAGCAACCTCTGTCTATGGAGACAATCTCGTGTACTTCTTGAGGGAAGATGCCACTCTGACGCCTTTTAACAGAAAGATTCATGTTCTCAATCCTAAGCAGGTAAAGAAGTTTAAAGAGGCTTACAATGACCTGTCTAAAAATGATTATATGGACTCTTTTGTCATTGCTGACTGCCTAAGACGGTAAATGACTCCGTTAATCAGGTGCTTTCTATATCCATAACCTCGATGAAGGCATAGGAATCTCAAATGAAAGAGTTCGATAAAGCAATCGCTGCTCAGATGGAACTCCTGCCAAATGTATTTTAAAGTATTATCTGTGTGCAACAGCATTCTCACTTGTAAGATGCGACAAGGAGTACAGCGACTTCTACCACCTTAAGTAAAAAGAGGTAAACAGCTCCCAACACAAACGTGCACTCGCATTAACTGCCCATAAATTTGTGCGGTTAGTCTTTGCACTGCTCAAAGACAATCGCCTATACCATCCGTCAAAGTAGATGAGTTCATCTACTTGCTGATGAGCTACGCCCTGCTCATTTTCAAAAAACATGGTCGAC